>NZ_CP136763.1 GCF_032931615.1 Palleronia sp. LCG004 | reverse complement strand
GGCATTGTTGCAGAACTCACGCTTGAGGCATGACTTCCCCTTCCCCCGCTGAGGTTATGCGACGCGAACGATCTCGGCAGTGCCGAGGGCATTGAAGCGGTTCATGAGTGCGACGCGAATGTGGATCTCGGCGGTTTGGCGGTCAGGGTCTCTTGCGGCTATGCGTTCGCCGAATGCTTTGAGGCATCGCATTTTCGCCTCCACGCGGCTGCGTGCGTGGTATCCGGTCCAGTACTTCCAGAATGCTCTGCCGTAATGCTTCGTGGCGCGCAGCGTCTCGTTCCGCGCCTTCGCTGCCGGGCCGTCTTCCTTCCAGGCGCGCCCGTTTCTCCGGATCGGGATGATCGGTGTGGCTTGCCGGTCGGCGATAGCAGCATGGCAGCGACGTGTGTCGTAGGCACCGTCGGCGGTCACCGTGCCGATCTGCTCGTCCTCGGGGATCTGGCCGAGTAGCTCGGGTAGGATCGGGCTGTCGCCATCGCGGCTTGGAGTGAACTCGACGGCCCGGATGTCGGAAGTGGCCGTATCCATGGCGAGATGCACCTTGCGCCACTGACGACGGCCTTGGGCGCCATGCTTGCGCGCCTGCCACTCACCGTCGCCGAGGAACTTGATGCCCGTGCTATCCACGAGCAAGTTGAGCGGGCCATCGGAGCAGCGATACGGGATCTGGACCGCCAAGGTCTTTTGCCTGCGGCACAGGGTGCTGAAGTCGGGGACGGACCAGTTCAGCCCCGCCAACCGGAGCAGGCTGGCCACCATACCGGCGGTCTGTCGCAAGGGCAGCTTGAAGAGAACTTTGACCGACAGACAAAACTGGATAGCGGCATCTGAGAAGACGGGTGGACGTCCGAGCCGACCTTTATGCGGCGCCAGCCAAGCCATCTCCCGGTCTATCCAGATCAGCATTGAGCCGCGCTTGCGCAAGGCAGCGTTGTAGCTGGACCAGTTCGTCGTGCGGTAGCGGGCGGGGGAAGGCTTGCTCATGCAGCCCGTCTAACCAACTGGATTCACGCTGTGAATCGCCCGCAGACAGAGTTCTGCAACAACGACAATAAGAACTGTAGCAACGTATGGAGGCATCGAACCTCACGGAGGCGCAAGATAGGCATTTTCTGTGAAGCAGCCACGAGACACTCTGTGACCGTGGCTGCTTGAACCGCTGGGCTCAGGTTACCGAGGGCACTCCAGTGCTCCCAATGAAGGATATGCCGGGCGGCGCTTGCCATAGAAGTCCAGTACCACGCGTGTGTCTTCGGAGCCTGCCCCAAGTGCCTTGGAACCTTCAAGAGGTGCGAAGGTCGCGACGCTACCCTTCGGCGTGCCCAGCCGCGTTTCCCTCTGGACGGGATTGTCGCCCCGGCTGCGATCCCACTTGTACTCGATCAGCGTTTTGGCCGGCCAGGTCACACCGGTCTTGTTGGTGATCACGGCAGAGGATGCGGTGAACTTGATGTCCACTTGACCCGTTCGCGATACGATCCGATCGGGAAGACTGGCTTGAACCTTCACGAAATGCTGCCCATTGGCATAGGCAGATGGTGATTGTCCGACATCCGCCGCTTCCTTATGTGGAATTTCGACGGATCCGCCGGTCGGCACGTCGGCTGCAAGCGTAATGCCGCCACCACCCCCATCCCTGTAACCGGCGGTTCTTGCTTCCCAGACTGAAGTCGTGTCGAGCGGCGCGTAGAGGATTTGGGGAGTTGCAAGGTTCGGCTGATGGACGATGTTGTTGTTTTCGGTGATCGTGCCCTCTGCAAGCGGCTTGTTAACCTCGTCCTCCCGAAGGAAAGTGACGCCTTCCGGCGACCAGTTGTTCGCACTGAGGTTCTTGGCCGACATGAGGTTCACGAGCGTATTGTGTTCCCAAAGAATAGGATCGATCTCGTCGCCGGTTACGAGACCGGAATTAATGAAAGCTCCTGCCGATTTCGGCTCAAAAAGGTGGAAATTGGCTCTCGGGCTGTCGGGGAACACGAAGACGTTATTCCGAACACTCACGCCACCGAAGGCGATCTTGATCGGAACGCTCGTCATATGCGACCCGACCAGAATGGACCCCTCGATAACCGCGTTCTGGTTGCGCACCGATTTGCCGGTGTTCATGTGCTGAAATGCGAGAATGGTTTCGCCGCCCTCGCAGGAGCAGCGCTGCATGTTGAGCTCCATCTCATGCGTATCATCATGCCCCATGAAGTTCCAGCGCAAGACCGGTTGCTGGGTATGATAGGGCTCAATGTTCTGCCACCATCCGTTATAGGTAAAGAAATCGCACCCATCCATAACGGCATGGTCCACGCCGTTCATTCTCATACAGCCGTGCTGGTTGTGCGCGCCGTTCTTCCAGCCACCCGACATGGCGTCATCATGCTGGGTCATGCGGACACCCAGAAGTGCCATTCTGATCGAAGAACTGAAAATGCCGTAATCGCCCCAGTTCGTGATCGTGGTGTTGGACAGGATCGAGGTGAATTCGTGATCTTCGATCTCTTGGTGTGAATTTCCGAGATACAGGATCCCCGCATCGAATCCCGAAACGATCACATCGTGGAGATGCAAATATTGCGCCTTGTTCAATGGATTACCGCCGCGTGAGAACGTGAAGGCGCGCGCCCTGCCACCTGTTTCCCTTGATGCGTCCCAGCTACCGATCACGTCGATGCCAACGAATGTCATGTCGAGCCCATGACTTGGATCTAGCCGCGGCGACTTGTCGATCATGTAGAAAAGCTCACCGCTTTGTTTTTCGGTCGTAACCTTGGCCCGCCCGCCCGGAGCCGAGCAGACATAGACGTTTCGAAGATATTGCCTCACACCGTTTTCAAAGCGATATTCTCCGGGCATTACGAATTCTTGGCCGGCTGCCAGCATGACACGCGTCGGCACCCCACTTCGCGTAGCGTTGAGCGCGTCATAGATGCTCGTGAACGTTTTTGCACCGCTCGGCGCCGCCGAAAAGTCTCCGGTCGGATGGGCGTAGATCGTACCTGCTCCCGCAAATACCACATCAGGATCCTGCACGGTGAAGGGACCAAGCTCGTGTTTCGCGAGCTTGCCGGTGGAGGGTTCGTAGACGATGACGGAGGGGCTGTAGGTTCCGGGCTTCGTGTAGGTGTGACCCACCTGGGGACCATAACCCACATTCGCGTCGCGTTGATGTTCCATCACGTTGACCGGATGCGTCCAACGCGCGCCTGGATCGTCGAAATCCCAGATATATACGAGTTCATGATAGCGGCGGTCATAAGTCTCTCCCGCCGCCGGTCCGGGCGTGTCAAAGCCGTCATAGCCCGTAACCTTGAAGTAGAATCCTTCGGGGCCGACTTGCATGTCGCTGCGCCACGTCGTCACCTCGACCGTAGCGGTCGCCGGCAGGACGTCCCAGCTGTCGGCGCTTGGATCCTCCGCTTCGGGATCTGCGATGTCAGGTGCGCTCCAGCTTTCGGTCGAGGCGGGAATCATCCGACCGAACTTGTGGAGCACTAGCTCGACGGCGGTGCCTGCCTTGAATCCGTGAAATCCGATGCGTGCCATGGATATATCCTCGATTCTGGAAGCTGCCGCTCATCCGTTTTCAGGGCAGCCGGGTTGGGTCGGATGCTGTCCGGCATCGTGCCGGTCGTAAAGGGGACCGCAGATCCCCGTCCCGCAACATTCGTTCGGGAAGGTCACGATCGCGTGGTGCGATCGCGACCTGTTCGAATTATGCCGCAATCGCCTGCGACATTTGACTGACGGGATCCCGTCCCTCCTGGATGAGGGTCTGTCTCAGGGCGAGGGGACCGGTCGCGGCCGCCTGTGGCAGGAGGAAGGATCCCGGCGCTATCGGGGATGCGATCACGGTTTCGCCTGCGAGGAGCTCGAGGCGGGTTTCGAAGGCGGGACCATCGGCATCGTGGACGACGATGCCCAGGACAATATCGATCGTGTCTCCGGGCGATGCCCGTCCGGAGCCGTCCGCATCGTGGGAGAGCACGATCTGCGGCGCGGCGATCCAGAGCGGTCCGTCCGCAAGCGTCTGTGTCGCCAGGGCCGTGCCGTCGAGGCTGGTTTCGTAGAGGCCCGCGCGGTCTGCAGGGGCGACGATCTCGATCGCGAAGGTCCCGTCGAGATCCGCGAAGACGATGCGCCCCTCGCCGGTCTCGGCCACCGGCAGCACGGGTTCGGGCTCGGGTGCCGGTGTGGGTATGGGCTCGGGCTCCGGTGCTGGCGGCGGAACTGAGAGGTCCGGTGCGGGCGGCGTGATCTCGGCAGGGATGTCGACCTCGATCGCCTGCGACATTTGGCTGACGGGATCTCGTCCCTCCTGGATGAGGGTCTGTCTCAGGGCGAGGGGACCGGTCGCGGCCGCCTGTGGCAGGAGGAAGGATCCCGGCGCTATCGGGGATGCGATCACGGTTTCGCCTGCGAGGAGCTCGAGGCGGGTTTCGAAGGCGGGACCATCGGCATCGTGGACGACGATGCCCAGGACAATATCGATCGTGTCTCCGGGCGATGCCCGTCCGGAGCCGTCCGCATCGTGGGAGAGCACGATCTGCGGCGCGGCGATCCAGAGCGGTCCGTCCGCAAGCGTCTGTGTCGCCAGGGCCGTGCCGTCGAGGCTGGTTTCGTAGAGGCCCGCGCGGTCTGCAGGGGCGACGATCTCGATCGCGAAGGTCCCGTCGAGATCCGCGAAGACGATGCGCCCCTCGCCGGTCTCGGCCACCGGCAGCACGGGTTCGGGCTCGGGTGCCGGTGTGGGTATGGGCTCGGGCTCCGGTGCTGGCGGCGGAACTGAGAGGTCCGGTGCGGGCGGCGTGATCTCGGCAGGGATGTCGACCTCGATCGCCTGCGACATTTGGCTGACGGGATCTCGTCCCTCCTGGATGAGGGTCTGTCTCAGGGCGAGGGGACCGGTCGCGGCCGCCTGTGGCAGGAGGAAGGATCCCGGCGCTATCGGGGATGCGATCACGGTTTCGCCTGCGAGGAGCTCGAGGCGGGTTTCGAAGGCGGGACCATCGGCATCGTGGACGACGATGCCCAGGACAATATCGATCGTGTCTCCGGGCGATGCCCGTCCGGAGCCGTCCGCATCGTGGGAGAGCACGATCTGCGGCGCGGCGATCCAGAGCGGTCCGTCCGCAAGCGTCTGTGTCGCCAGGGCCGTGCCGTCGAGGCTGGTTTCGTAGAGGCCCGCGCGGTCTGCAGGGGCGACGATCTCGATCGCGAAGGTCCCGTCGAGATCCGCGAAGACGATGCGCCCCTCGCCGGTCTCGGCCACCGGCAGCACGGGTTCGGGCTCGGGTGCCGGTGTGGGTATGGGCTCGGGCTCCGGTGCTGGCGGCGGAACTGAGAGGTCCGGTGCGGGCGGCGTGATCTCGGCAGGGATGTCGACCTCGATCGCCTGCGACATTTGGCTGACGGGATCTCGTCCCTCCTGGATGAGGGTCTGTCTCAGGGCGAGGGGACCGGTCGCGGCCGCCTGTGGCAGGAGGAAGGATCCCGGCGCTATCGGGGATGCGATCACGGTTTCGCCTGCGAGGAGCTCGAGGCGGGTTTCGAAGGCGGGACCATCGGCATCGTGGACGACGATGCCCAGGACAATATCGATCGTGTCTCCGGGCGATGCCCGTCCGGAGCCGTCCGCATCGTGGGAGAGCACGATCTGCGGCGCGGCGATCCAGAGCGGTCCGTCCGCAAGCGTCTGTGTCGCCAGGGCCGTGCCGTCGAGGCTGGTTTCGTAGAGGCCCGCGCGGTCTGCAGGGGCGACGATCTCGATCGCGAAGGTCCCGTCGAGATCCGCGAAGACGATGCGCCCCTCGCCGGTCTCGGCCACTGGCAGCACGGGTTCGGGCTCGGGTGCCGGTGTGGGTATGGGCTCCGGTGCTGGCGGCGGAACGGAGAGGTCCGGGTCCGACTTGGACGGTCTTCCTTTCCTGATCGAATGCGGATCCACATCGTTGCCGCCCACGCTCAGGACGATACCGATTGCCAGCGCAGTCATGACGTCACCCCGGTACGGCCGAAGCCCCCTTCCGAAATCAACGTCGTTATGCCATGTAGGCGGCTTCGAAGGACAGAATGGCTTTTCATCATCTGGACGACTCCAGGCATCGGGACAGAAGATCGTGGCGCGGGATTGCCGGATTTTGATTGGGGTACCGGCTAGGGTTCGGAGTAGAAGAAAGATCAAACCCGCGATCTGTCGGAAATTAGTATGGCCTTCATCAATCCAAGGTTGAGACTGCGTTCGCATCCCAAGGAAGGCTGCGTTTCATAGATGGTACCGCTTCTCGCCCTCTTGGCATGGCCCGCCGTCACTGCCATCGTCTTCGCAAAATACCGGATACCGGTGGCGATCATCGTCTCGATCACCGCGGGTTATCTACTGCTGCCATCTGGCTTCAGTGTCGATTTTCCGATGCTGCCCGCCCTCAACAAGGATTCCATAGCCGCGGTCAGCGCGATCTTCTGCGCGCTTTTCGCCTGGAACAGGATTTCGGGTCTCGCTCCCGGAGCGCATCGTGCTGCCATGTCGCCTGACATGGCAGGAATCCAGCCGGGATGGCTTCCGACGAGCCCTCTTCTGCGGATCCTCCTCCTCGCGCTTCTGATCGGCGCGTTCCTAACTGTCTTGACCAATGGCGATGCGCAGTTCACCGGTGCCCGCTGGCTGCCGGGCATGAAGCTTTACGACGCGTTCTCGCTGATTCTAGGCGTGGGCATGATGGTTCTGCCATTACTCTTGGCGCGCAAGTTCCTTGCCTCTCCGGAAGCACATCGGACCCTGCTTCTGTTGCTGGTGCTGGCCGGTCTCTGCTATTCGCTGCTGGCCCTCTACGAGGTCCGCATGTCACCGCAGCTCAGCCGTATGGTCTATGGCTACTTCCCGCATAGCTGGGTCCAGCACCTGCGCGGAAACGGCTATCGCCCAATCGTGTTCCTGTCGCACGGATTGCTCGTCAGTCTCTTCTTCTGCATGACGACACTGGCGGCCGCGGCCCTCATCAAGACCGAGGGACGGGAACGGCGGGCCTTCGGTATTGTTGCGTTCGGCTGGCTCGCGATGACGCTCGTCCTGTCCAAGTCGCTGGGCGTGATTCTGATCACCGCGGTCCTTGTCCCACTTATCCTGCTGAGCGGACGCAGGATCCAGATCATTGTTGCTGCTGCGATTGCAGGAACCATTCTGGCCTATCCGATGCTGCGCGGGATAGACGTCGTACCAGTCGATCGGCTCATCACGGCGCTCGAGACGAGGGCTCCCGATCGCGCATCCACCTTCAACACGCGCGTCGTCAACGAGGACCAGCTTCTCGACAAAACGGCGGAAAGGCCACTTTTCGGCTGGGGCGGTTATGCACGCAACCGTGTCTACGATGAGCGCGGGCGGGACATCACGATCACCGACGGATATTGGATCATCATTGTGGGCCAGGGGGGATGGGTCCGCTATCTCTCGGAATTCGGCCTTCTGACGCTGCCGATCATGCTTCTGGCCTTTCGCCGCCGCAAGACGGGAGGGGGGTTCGAGCCCGCGACCTGTGCCGTCGCGCTGATCCTCGCAGCCAATCTCATCGATCTCATCCCGAATGCAGGGATCACGCCGCTGACATGGCTCATGACCGGGGCGCTCTGGGGCCGTTGGGAGATCGAGAGCGCCAAGGTTTCCAGCGATCTGCCGCAAGAGACGCGCGAGGCATCCGACATGCCCGTGCCGGGACTCGCCTCTGGGGTGCTGGCACGCGCCGTGGGCTCATCGCCGGTCTCGGCGGGGGGGCGGAAGGGTGCCCTGCGATACGGACGCGCCGAAGGCGGAGCCGAGCCTTCCCCCGAACGCCGCGATAGCTACGAGCGCGATTTCGCCCCCTCCGGTCCAGACACTCCGCGCAAGTTGCGTTTCACACGGTACGAGGCCAAGGAATGATGTCCCGGCCGCGCATCGGTGCCGTTGCCATCGGCCGCAACGAGGGTGCTCGCCTGCTGGCGAGCCTCGCCTCGCTCAAGGATCAGGCCGACCGTGTCGTCTATGTCGATTCCGGCTCGACCGACGGTAGTGTTTCGGCCGCTCGCGAGCGCGGGGTCGAAGTGGTCGAACTCGACCTGTCCCTCCCCTTCACCGCGGCGCGGGCGCGCAATGCCGGCCGCGAGAGGTTGCGGGAAATCCTGCCCGATGCCGATCTTGTCCAGTTCGTCGACGGCGATTGCGAGCTTCGGCCCGACTGGATCGCCAAGGCCACCGCACGGCTTGCCGAAGAGCCGGCCTTGGCAATCGTCTGCGGCCGTCGTCGCGAACGACATCCGGAAGCCAGCCTTTGGAACCGCCTTGTTGACCGGGAATGGGACACGCCTGTGGGGCCCGCGCGCGCTTGCGGCGGCGACGCGCTGATGCGCCTTTCGGCCTTTGATGCGGCAGAGGGCTTCGACCCGACGCTCATCGCCGGAGAGGAGCCGGAACTCTGCGTGCGTCTACGCAAGGCCGGCTGGCGGATCGAAAGGATCGATGCCGAGATGACGCTCCACGACGCGGACATGACGCGGATGGGGCAGTGGTGGATGCGAGCACGGCGCGCAGGCCATGCTTATGCTGAAGGGGCTGCGATGCATGGGGCCCCGCCTGAACGCCACAAGGTGGCCGAGCTTCGCCGAGCGTTGGTATGGGCCTTGGCGATTCCGCTTGCGGTTTTGATCCTGACACTCGCCGTTTCGCCTTGGGCGCTGCTGCTCCTGCTGATCTATCCCACTCAGATCCTGCGCCTGCGCTTGCATGGCGAGGACTGGATTCCGGCCTTCCTTCTGACCCTCGGCAAGTTCCCCGAGCTTCAGGGTGCATCGGACTACGCCTTGCGCCGCCTTACTCGCCGCGGCACCAAACTTATCGAGTACAAATAGGCGAGGGCTGAGAAAGCACGGCTCCGGGCACTGAGCTGGTCAGTTGCATGGCGGAGAAGGATTCTCCCGGAATGGAACCAGACTTCCTCAAGGCGGAAGATTGTGCACAGCATAGCTACATTCGATGCGCCGAACGCCAAAGGATCGGCAATTTCCTTACGTTTTCGGGAAAGCTGTCGTATGCCGCCCTCGAATTGTTAACTTTTGCATGTTCCGCATCACAACGCCGAGCGACAGAATGAATGATGCTTCACGCCACACCACGACCCCGGGCGGCTTTCCTTATGTGAAGTCCCTCGACGGGGTAAGGGCGGCAAGCATTCTGCTGGTCCTTGCAGGTCATACACTTCCGCTCGGGCCCAACGATTGGGGTCTGAATTCGGTCGCGGCACGATCGGGCATGGCGCTCTTCTTCTGTCTGTCGGGATACCTGATCGTCACGATCCTGCATCGCAACACGGACATCATCGAATTCTTTGTCAAGCGGCTTTGCCGGATCGTGCCTTCGGTGGCGCTCTATCTGACGATCCTGGTAGTATTCTTCGGCCTTCCGCTGACGACCATGCTGCTTAATCTTACCTTTCTGAGCAATTACTTCACGCAAGGCATCGAAGGGGGGCCTCTCAGCCATCTCTGGTCGCTCTGCGTCGAAGTGCAGTTCTACGTGGCTATCGCTCTGGTCGTGCTCCTGCTCGGACGTCGGGGATTGTGGCTCGTTCCCGTGGCTGCAATTTTCTTCACGGGACTGCGGATCGACGACCAGATCATTGTCAACATCAACACCCACTGGCGGGTCGACGAGATCCTGGCGGGCGGCTGCCTTGCGCTGGTTCACATCCATGCCGGCGAGGCAATGCGCCGGTGGCTTGCCAATCCCGTAATGGCAGGGACGCTGATCGCAATCCTGACGGCCCTGTTCCTGCTCTCGGGCCATAACGACGGCTATCCGTTCTACTACTTCAGGCCCTATTTCAGCGCGATTCTCGTCGGAGTCATTCTCTTCAGCAACGTGAAACCACTCATGCGCGTTCTCGAAAGTCGGGTGGCGGGATATATCGCGCGGATCTCCTACGCGCTCTATATCTACCACCCGCTGATGGTCTCGGGGTTCATGAATACCGGATCGGATATTGAGCGATATCTGTTGAAGCGCCCGGTGAGCTACGCCCTCACATGGGCAGCTGCGCATGTCTCGACGTTCTACTGGGAGGCATGGTGGCAGAAGGCCGCCCGCAGCTATCTCGCCCGACGCGACGCCGGCAGGGCTGAAAAGGCCCCTGTCGGAACCTGACGGCAAGGACCGGACCGCCCCTTGGCGAGGTCGCGGTCTTTCCTCTAGAAACCGGTATCGCGCGACGAGGCATTCCTTTCGCGTCCGCCCATCATGAAGAGAGGCCGCCCCATGCCAAAAGACGCGCCCCCCCATTCCGACGTTTCCGCTCCGCGCCCGGCCGAGGCACTCGAGCTGCCGGACCACATCGTCCTCGTGGCCAAGCATATCGGGATCAATTCCGGGGGGGAGGCGATCAAGGCGCACCAATTCGCCCGCCTCTTGGTCGAGAACGGCGTGAAGGTCACGGTCGTCACGCATGAGCGCACCGTCAAGGGGCTCGGGGCCGACCAGACCGGCCAGACCTTCCACGTTGTCGAGGATGACGGTCTGCAACGCTTTTTCTGGCGGGTGAAGCCGCTGCGCGGGCTTCTCGACATCCATTTCCATCTGATGGCGCGACGGCTCATCCGCCGCCACGTGGCCCGCGATCCGAAGACCACGCTGCATTACATCGGGCCCGTCTCGCCGGTCATGCCGCGCTTCTTCCCGAAGGGTTACGACATCGTTCTGGGTCCGCTCACCGGCAACATCTTCTATCCGCCCGCCTTCCGCGAGCGCATGTCGCCCGAATTCCGTAACGGAGAGCGGTTCCACGCTGTCGCGCAGAAGATCCTCGGCCGCATCTTTCCCGAAAAGCGAAACCGCGCCCGTGTGGTCCTCGTCTCGGGTTACGAGCGGACCCGCGCCTCGCTCCGCATGGCGCGGGTCCGCGAGGAGCAGATGGTCGACGTAGTCGATTCGGGCGTGGCCGACCGAATCCGCAACCGTCCACGGATCGAGCATCGCGGCCCCAATCCGCGCTTCGTCTGCTCGGGCCGCATGGTCGATCACAAAGGCGTCGACCTCGCCATCCGTGCCGTGGCCCGCGCCGATCCGAAGGTCACGCTCGACGTCTTCGGCGACGGCGAGAAGCGCGCCGAATGGGAGGCGCTGTCCCGCGAACTCGGCCTCGAGGGGCGGGTGACGTTCAAGGGGTGGGTGGCCAGCCACGACGATCTGCTCGATGCGTTCGAGAATTATCGCGGTTATCTTTTCCCCACGCTGGCCGAGGCCAACGGCATTGTGATGCAGGAAGCGATGATGGTGGGAATGCCCGTGATCACGCTCAACTGGGGTGGGCCCTCGATGCTGGCCGACAAGGATTCGGCCGTCTATGTCGAGCCCTTGTCGCAGGATCACGTGCTCGATGGCCTCGCGGCCGCGATGACGCGGCTGGCCGAGGATCCCGACCATGCCGAGGCCATCTCGAAGCGCGCGCGCCGCATTGCCGAGGCGCGGTTTTCCTGGGAGGCGGTAGCCGACAGCTGGCTCGGAGCCTGCTTCCCACCTAAATCCGAAAAAGGCGCGTCGGGGCGGGCTTAGTCCGGCCGCGCGCCTGCGCGCCGCTCTCCTGCGAAGAGGGCGAGCAGGCGACGCGCCTCGGTCGAGGCGTCGTAATCGTGCGCAACCTTCTCGCGGCCAGCGCCTTCCATGCGCGCGCGCAGGGCAGGATCGGTGGCGAGGCGGCGGATCCGGTCCGATAGCGCCTCGATATCGCCGGGTGGCACGATGAAGCCCGACACGCTGTCCTCGACCAGCTCCGACACGCCCGCAACCTGTGTGGCCACCACGGGTCGACCTGCCGCCAGCGCTTCCATCAGCACCACGGGCACACCTTCGGCGAATGACGGAAGGACGAAGATATCAGTCTCGTTGAGCATTCCGGCGACTTCGTCCTGACGCCTGTAGCCTAGGAACCGAACCCTGTCGCCCAAGGGCCTCGCACGGTCTTCCAAGAGCGCGCGGTCGGGCCCGTCGCCCACGATATCGAGCCTGAGATTCACATCGCCCATCCGCTCGAGCGCCTCGAGAAGGACCAGAAGCCCCTTCACCCGCGCAAGCCGCCCGACGAAGAGGAACCGGACCGGCTCGCCCGCCTCGCATACGGGCCGGTCGCCCCCGTAGAGATCGGGTTCGACGCCGCAATGGACGATCTTCAGCCGGTCCCAATGGACGGGGTCGGAAAAGACCATCGCCTGCGACCGGGCGTAATGGCTGATGCAGGCGACGAAGGCCGCGCGTGCCGTCTTCTCGCCGATCTTCCAGCGCAATGGCTCGATGAAATCGGCCGGACCGTGCAGGGTATAGCTGAACGGGATGCGCGCGAGCGTTGCGGCCAGCATCGCGACCGTCGCGCTCGACGAGACGAAATGGTTGTGAATATGCCCCGCCCCGATCTGGTCAAGATACCGGGCAAGCACCATGGCCTCGGCCGCGTAGATCGCCTGATAGGCCAGCGCCTTCGCGCCCGGTGCACGTGTCTTCCAGGCGAGCTTCAGCATCTTGCCGAAATCTCCCGGCCGCTTCAGCGCCCAGAGAAACGCGCCGAGCGCCTTGGGCGAAAGCGTCGCCGGCAGCACGTTGAACGCCTCGGCCGCATGGGCGCGATCGACGGGCCCGATATGCTCGGAAGCCGGCGTTGCCCGGATCGAACAGATGCGGATATCGGCCCCCGCTGCCCTCAACGCCTCGATCTCGCGCTGGATGAAGGTCTGCGATACGGCGGGATACATACCGCTGAGATAGGCGATCGGTCGTGTCTCGGAGGTGGAGGGCATGAACGGGACGCTTTCCTGGCAATCGGTCGCTACGGGAAATGGCACATTCGCATCCGCACAGCCAGCCGATCCCATGCGACCACGTCCTTGGCGCGGGCAGCCGGAGCGGGTATCCCGAAATCCGACCCCTGTCCCCCGGAGCCATGATGAAGATCACCTTCCTGTTGCCCTACGTGAACGATTTGGCGGGTGGGCTGCGCGTGGTCGCGCAACACGCGCAATATCTCTTGAACGAGGGGCATTCGGTCACACTCGTCGGGCAGAAGAAGATGCGACCCACCGGATTGCGCGCCACCCTGCGCAGGCTGATGCGCCGCGAGCCTCCGTTCCAGGAGATCGAAGGCCAGGATCATTTTTCGTCTCGGGGGCTCGATGTCGTCCTCTTCCCCACGGATCATGTCCTGGGGCCGGAGGATCTACCCGATGCGGACGTGATCGTCGCTACTTGGTGGCAGACGGTGGAGGCGTTTCGGAACCTGCCGCCCGAGAAGGGTGTCCAGGCCCATTTCATCCAGGATCACGAGGTCTTTCCCAACCTGCCGCGCGACCGTGTCGAGGCCGTCTACCGACGACCCACGCACAAGATCGTCGTGGCCTCTTGGCTCGAAAGGGTCATGCGCGAGAACTACGACCAGCCTGCGCATCTGGCTGTGAACGGGGTCGACACCACCGTCTTCCGCATGCCCGAAAGGCACCGTGGTCATCCGCCTTGCATGGGCTTTCTGAACACAAGGACGCCCCGCAAGAACATCGAACTCGCCGTCGCCGCGATGGAGGCCGCACGTCGCCGTCGGCCCGATCTGCGCTGCATCGCGTTCGGATCGCATCCCGCGTCGGAACTGCCCGACTGGATCGAGTTCGAGCAAAGACCATCGCAATCCCGCATCCCCGAGATCTATGGGGCCTGCGATGCCTGGCTCTTTCCCTCGATCACCGAGGGGTTCGGTTTGCCCATTCTCGAGGCCATGTCCTGCGGAACGCCCGTTCTGGCCGCACGGGCCGGCGCGGCGGAGGATCTGGTGACACGCGAGAACGGCCGCCTTCTGGAGCGTGACCCGGAGATATTCGCCGAAGCCATCCTCGAAATGGCCGGGATGGACGATGCGAACTGGACCGCCATGTCCCGCGCGGCCCGCCGCACGGCCGAGGCGCATGATCTGGCACCTGCCTCTGCGCGCTTCGAAGCGGTTCTGACAGAGATTGCGGCGACACCCCGGGGCTAAAAGCCCCCGCCCACTGTTTCGGCAGAAGAGGGGTGCCGGCTCGGGCGCATGGTGCGATCCGTGCGCTATTTCGGCCGATCGTCGCGCCCCTTTCGTCCCGCACCTTGTCCTGCGACGAGATCGGCGGCACATCTGCGCCATGCGAGATCCCGTCCCGTTCCTGCGTCTGCGTTCGCCATTCCTCTGGATCGCCGGGATCTGCGGCTTGGTCGAACTCGTGCTTATCGTACTCGCCATCCTGCCCTGGGGCGCGCTGCCGCGTTACTGGATCATCGAATTGCTCGGCTTCTGGCCGGGACGGCTGGGCGCGTGGCAGGGCTGGGATGTCCGCCCCGTCACCATGTTCGGCACCTATTGGGTGGTCCATGCGGGGATCCCGCATTTTCTCGGAAACATGGCGATTCTCTTCTGGCTGGAACGAAGGCTCACCCGCCATTTCCGCGCCGGCGCGGTGTGGGAGATCTGGTGGGCCTCGGTGCTGGGCGGCGCGATCGCCTATTCGGTGCTCTATCCGAGCCTGGCACCCATGGTGGGCGCGTCGGGAGGCGTCTTCGGATTGGTGGGGGCCTTTGTCGTCCTCAACCACCGCGATGCCATTGCACGGGGCGCGCGCCTCGCGGCGATCAAGACGGGGCTTCTGTGCCTGCTGCTCACGGTGCTGTCAGTGGCCGATTACGTGCTGCGCGATGCGATCCTGGCTTGGCAGGCGCATCTGGGCGGGTTCGTGGGCGGCGCGCTCATGGCTGCCTTCAGCCGAACGCGCGCGTCACGTCGAGCCTGAGGGCACGCTTCGAAAAGCTACTTTACGAAGCGCGCCTTACTAAAAGTAGACGCAGACACGCTTTGAAGGCCCACGCCCGGAAGACACGCGTCGCCATGTCGCAGAGTGTCGCGATGGATCTAGTGGGCGGGATCCGTCGCGGTCGCGTGGTTCGAGACGGTACGACGCTCTTCTCCGAGGGCCACGGCGAGGACGAAGCCGAGCAGGATCACCGTGCCCGAGCCCGACAGGACCAGCAACGCAACGAACCACCCTGCACCTGCCCAAAGGGCAAATCCCCCTGCAGCGTAAGCGAAAACGGCAGCTATGACGACGAGTGCCGGTGCCATTTTGTCCTCCTCCACGCGTTACCGAACCATGCATTCGGAAACGTTACCGAACTGTGCGTTCAGAATGTCGTCGAAACCCTGGCCAAATCGTTAATAACCCTCAAGTTGTGATAAAAGCCTATTTCAACTTTAAGTAAAAGACATCGTTCCGTCCCATTCCGGTCTTGAGCAGGCATGGCTCCGGTGGTTTCGTCTGGCGCGAAAGGAACGCGCTCATGTCCCGGATCCGCTCTCGCAATCCTCGCTGGTGGAAGATTTTGGCACTGGCCTGTCTGACGCTGGTTGGGGGGCTTGGCCATGCGCCGTCGGCAGGTGCCGCCCTGCGGCAGCCGGCCCTCGTCGTGGGCGACGATCGCGGCGGTCAGATCCTCGCGCGGATGCGCGAGATCGGGGCCCTGCGCCAGGAGGGCAGGGACGTGCGCATTGTCGGCTCGGTCTGCTATTCAGCATGCACGATGCTGATCGGGCTCGAGACCGCCTGCGTCTCGCCGTACACGGTCTTCGGCTTTCACGGCCCATCGCGATCGGGCCAGAGGCTCGCGCCCGGCGCGTTCGAACGCGCCTCGACCCTGATCGCGGCACATTACCCGCCTCAGATCCGTGCATGGTATCTCAAGACCGCACGGCACGAGATCGACGGCCTTCTGCGTGTAAGCGGAAAAGACCTCATCGCCCTGGGCATGCGCGCCTGCTAGGCGGTTCGGCGTCGTACCGGTTCAGGTGCCGCGACGCCGTCGCCCGAAGCCACCCAAGAGGCTCAACGCTGCGAAGAGCGCAATTCCCGCCGGAGGCAGCGGAATTGCCGGGATCTCGAGGCTTGGCTGGGTCGGAGTGCCGCCACCGGGCGTGCCACTGCCTCCCGGCGTGCTGCCGCCATTCCCGCCACTGCCGGGCGTACCGTTTCCGCCATCGGACGTGCCGCCACCTCCGCCGGGGAACCAGCCGCCCGGCGGCAGCAGGGGGGGCGATGTCCTCTCGGGCCTGCCGGGACCACCGACATTCGGGCCCGGGGGCGTACCGGTCCGTGTCACGATGGGCGGCGTCGGGCGGTCCCAGTCGACGAAGGGCACGTCTTCCTCGAAGAGGTTCGTCACCAGTTCGAGATCGCCGAGATAGGGACAGGCGGGTGCCGTCACCTCGCAGCCGCCCACGATCCCGCCGCTTTCGTCCATGGCGAGCGTCGGCACCCCGTCATCGGTCAGGAACGCTCCCAGATCGGTAAGCGTGTAGCTCCCCGAGCCGAGCCCCTTGTCATAGCCCATCCCGAGATCGGCCACGTCGATGCCGGCGGCCTCGGCCAGCGCATTGGCCTCCGGCTCGAGCACGAAGACATGCGTGGCCCCGTCCCGCGGCCCGTAGGCCAGGATCCGTCCGTTCGCGTCGATATCGACGGCCTCGCGCAGCGTCACGCCCTCATAGGCCAGGATCAGGTCGTTGAGGTCGACCATCCCCGCCACCTCGTCCCAGAGAAAGGCGCGGCGGCCACGTTCGGTCACGACTTGTCCGACGATCTCGCCCGCATCGCCCATTGCCCGCGCCGTGCCCGAGATCGCACCGCCCGGCAGCGTGTCGAGATCGCGGATCCCGTCCCCGGCACTCCAGAGGATCGGACGCTCCCGACCCTCGGGCGAGCGCGCGCGGCCCACCACCGCCCCGTCCGGCCCGAACCCCGTCATGGCGACGGGGCGCAGTCCGCCCTCGGAGGTGCCGAGATCGACCAGCCCCGTCTCGGGGTCCCAGACGAAGCCGCGCGGCCCTTCCGCATCCTCGGCGATCCCCGCGATCCGGCCCGCGCCGTCGATCGCGCGCGCATCTCTGAGGATCAGGCCCCCCTCGGTGGTCGTCAGATCGTTGAGATCGACCATTCCCTCCTCGGGTCGCCAGAGAAAGGCACGTGTACCCTCCGTGCTCGTGGCACGGCCGACGACATGGCCCGCCGCGTTGACGGCATGGGCGATCGCGTCGGTCCCGCCGCCGGGCAGATCGCCTAGATCTCGCATTCCCTCGGGGGCCCAGAGAACGGCATGTGTGCCGTCGGCGCTCAGCTGCGCGCCGACGACGAGGCCCGCTTCGTTCGATCCCGTGGCGGTGGTGGCCGACAGCCCGGTGCCCGCGTCTCCGAGATCCTCGGCGATTGCGGCACCCGGCGCGATGCGGAACGCGCGCCGTCCAGCTGCCGTCTCGGTCATCCCCCCCGCCGCGCGGAAAAGAGTCGCGACGTCGCTTATGTCGGAGCTTTGCCCACCGCTTCCTCCCGCGGCTAGGATCTCGTCGACGGACACGGCCCCGGCCGTTCCTGCGGTCCCGAGGGCCACGGAGAGAATTACGAAAGGGAAAGTCAGGTTTGACATGACGGCTGCTATACCCCGAGCGCTGTGTCGCAAGCACGCATTGCGTGTGTCATGTTTAAAATTGGCGCTAATATCACGATAGATCCTTCATTGTTGCCACCTGAAGGCGAATTGACGGCCTTGAACCTTGATCCACGAATCGGATCGAAAGCGGTTTCAGAAGGCCGCAAAGATCTGTCCCGATCCTTCGGGCTGCGTTCGCCAGGGTAGGCTTTCGATCTGGATCACCGCCCTCCGACATGTCTAGGATGGCCCGTCGCGACCCGGGGCCCGATCGCGCGCGGTGGCCTTGCGCGCGATCCGAGAAACGGGAGGAGACGAGAATGCCGGGACCTAGAAAGGTCATCATCACCTGCGCCGTGACGGGCGCGATCCACACGCCCTCGATGTCGCCGCATCTGCCGGTCACGCCCGAGGAGATCATCGAGGCCTCCCTCGCCGCGGCCGAGGCGGGTGCCTCGGTCCTGCACCTCCACGCCCGTGACCCCGAGACCGGCAAGCCCACACAGGACCCACGCGCCTTCGAGGCATTCCTGCCACAGATCAAGCAGGCGACCGGCGCGGTCATCAACCTCACCACCGGCGGCAGCCCGCATATGAGCGTGGAGGAGCGGATGCGCCCCGCAACCGAGTTCAAGCCCGAGCTCGCCTCGCTCAACATGGGGTCGATGAATTTCGGGCTCTATCCGATGCTCGACCGCTTCAAGGAATTTCGGCATGAGTGGGAGCGCGAGCATCTGGAGAAAAGCCGCGATCTGGTCTTCAAGAACACGTTCCGCGATATCCAGACGATCCTCGAACTCGGCAACGAAAACGGCACCCGGTTCGAGTTCGAATGCTACGACGTGAGCCACCTTTATAACCTCAAACATTTCGTCGATCGCGGTCTCGCGCGCGAGCCGCTCTTCGTTCAGACGGTCTTCGGCCTTCTGGGCGGCATCGGCGCGCATCCCGAGGATGTGATGCACATGCGCCGCACGGCGATGCGCCTCTTCGGCGAGGAGTATCGCTGGTCGGTGCTGGGGGCGGGAGCCGCGCAGATGCGCGTGGCGGCCCAGGCCGCGGCGATGGGCGGCAATGTCCGCGTCGGGCTTGAGGATTCGCTCTGGATCGCGCCGAAGACGCTCGCGCGCAGCAATGCCGATCAGGTGGAGAAGGCCAAGAAAATGCTCGAAAGCCTCTCGCTCGAGATCGCCACCCCCGAGGAAGCCCGCGAGATCCTCTCACTCAAGGGAGCCGACAAGACCGCATTCTGAGCGCGCGTTACCGGGCAATGTTTCGCGTGCGAAACATTGCCCGTCCCTTCGCTCAGCCGGCCATGCGTCCGAGCACCTCGTCGCGCTGGACGAGGCGATGCCAGACGAGCGCCATGAAGACATGGCCCGCGATCAGCACCGCAAGGATCCAGCCCATCTCGCCATGCAGCTCGGCCGGGGCCTGCATCCAGGCGATCTCGGTCTCGCGCGGGGCGAAGATCCGGAAGCCCAGATAGTCGAAACCGCGCGTCCCCCCCGCAGCGGCGAGGAGCCTCACCCCCGGAACGACAACCATGAGCGCGTAGATCGCCGCATGGCCCGCCACCGCTGCGCGGCCGAGCGTACCTGAATGAGGCGGTCGGCGTGGCAGGTTGAACAGCCCCCAGGCCCCGCGCAGCAGCACAAGCACGAAGAGCGTGGCACCGAGCGTCGGGTGGTAGCTCCAGAGCGTCTCGCGCAGCGCGTGCTCTCGGGGCAGCAGCGCATGCGCTGCCGCCGAGGCCAGTTGCGCGGCGAAGAGCAGCGCCATGCCCCAATGCAGCACCCGCGTGACGAAACCGTAGCGGTGGTGGCTGTCGGTGAGTGCGGCCATCGGGAAATCCGTTCTGCGATCCTGTCCTGCAGGCCGATATGGCGCGGGGTGCCGCCGCGGCAACTCAACTTTCGGACATGGCCGCCTTCACGCCATCGCCACGAGCCAGCCGGTATAGCCGGCATAGCCCGTGAGAAAGGCCGCTCCGGCAAGACGGCCGATGCGCTGCCGAACGGCCACGAGCAGGACGAGCGCCAGCGTCGCGGCCATCATCACCCAGATATCGAGCCGGGCGATCTGTGGCGGCACCTCGACCGGCAGGACGAGCGCGGTGACCCCGAGGATCCCAAGTATGTTGTAGATGTTCGATCCCACCACGTTGCCGAAGGCGATCGCCTGCTCGCGCCTGAGCGCTGCCAGGACCGAGGTCACAAGTTCGGGCAGCGAGGTACCCACCGCGACGATGGTGAGGCCCACGACCGTCTCGCTCATCCCCCAGAGGAGCGCGAGTTCCACCGCCGCGTCGACTGCCAGGCGCGCGCCGAGGATCGTGACCGCGATCCCCCCTACGACGAGTGCGAGCGAGGCCCATAGCGCGCCGGGTCGGGCAGGGGCGGTTTCGCCCGTCTCCACCGCGTCGGGATCACCGCGGTCGCTCAGATAGGCTACGACGAGATAGACGACGAGCGCGCCCGCGAGGACGAGGCCCAGCCACCGCTCGAGCGTGCCGTGGAGCACCACCGCCATGCACAGCAGTGCCGCGCCTCCGAAGGCGACCCCGTCGCGCAGGAATCCCATGCGCGCGGCCGCGATGGGCGCGATCACCGCGGCGATGCCGAGGATCAGCAGGATGTTGGCGATGTTCGAACCGACGACGTTGCCGATCGCGATGCCCGGACGCCCGTCGATGGCGGCCTGCAGGCTCGTCACGAGCTCGGGTGTCGAGGTTCCGAACCCCACGAGGGTGAGCCCCACGAGGAGCGGAGAAACGCCCATCCGCGCCGCAACCGCGACGGCCCCCCTGACCAATGCCTCTCCTCCCGCGACGAGAAGCACGAAGCCGAGGGCGAGCTGCAGGTAGACCATGTCGATGTCTCGTGAGACGGCACGAAAAGCGGCCGGATCGCGCTCAGATGGGCGTTCCGGCCCCGGGGTTTCAAGGGCGCGGCACCGTCTTCCTGTGGATCACTCCTTGAGCAGGCCGAGCAGGTACTGCCCGTAGGGATTCTTGGCGAATTTCTCGCCCCGGGCGCGCAGGGTGGCGTCGTCGATCCAGCCCTTGGCATGGGCGATCTCTTCGGGGCAGCCCACCTGCTGTCCCTGCCGTTCCGAGAGCGTTCTCACGAAATTGCCGGCATCGAGCAGCGATCCGTGCGTGCCGGTGTCGAGCCAGGCAAAGCCGCGCCCCATCTGCGCCACGTCGAGCGTGCCTTCGTCGAGATACATCTCCAGAAGGCTCACGATCTCGAGTTCGCCGCGATCGGACTTGGTGACCTTTTTGGCGCGTTCGGGCGCGGTCCCGTCAAGGAAGTAGAGACCCGTCACCGCGTAGTTCGAGGGCGGGATCTTTGGTTTCTCAACGATGGCGTTTACCTTGCCCGAGGCATCGAAATCGACGACGCCGTAGCGCTCGGGGTCGGCCACGCGATAGCCGAAAACGGTGCCGCCGCTCTCCTTTTCGGAGGCTTCGAGCAGGATCTGCGGCAGGTCGTGGCCGAAGAAGATGTTGTCGCCCAGCACGAGCGCCGAGGGCGCGCCCGCGAGGAAATCTTCGGCTAGCAGATAGGCCTGGGCAAGGCCGTC
This sequence comes from Palleronia sp. LCG004, assembly GCF_032931615.1. NCBI lineage: Bacteria > Pseudomonadati > Pseudomonadota > Alphaproteobacteria > Rhodobacterales > Roseobacteraceae > Palleronia > Palleronia sp. LCG004. The sequence continues at coordinate 104,263 of NZ_CP136763.1, read as the reverse complement.
GGGACTGTCCTGCGTGATCCAGGTGAAGCTCAGGCCCCATTGCGACCCGTCGCCCAGCGAGCGCTTGAACTGGTCGGCATCTTCAGGCGTGGTAATGATCGCGATCTCGCGGATGCCCGTCAGCATCAGCACGCTGATCGGGTAGTAGATCATCGGCTTGTCGTAGATCGGCATGAGCTGCTTCGAGACGCCCATGGTGATCGGATAGAGCCGCGTGCCGGAGCCTCCGGCCAGGATGATGCCCTTGCGGTCGGTCATGTGGAAACATCCTCTCGGGAATGGGGCGCGCGAAGGTTTCGCGCGCGAAATATCTTTCAGGCGGTGAGCTCGGAGACGATACCCTTCAGCGCAGCCTTCCAATCGGCAGGCGGCACGCCGAAATCGCGGGTCAGGGCCGCGCAGTCGAGCCGGGAATTGAGCGGTCGGGCCGCGGGCGTCGGGTATTCCGAGGTCGGAATGCCCTCGACGGCGACATTGCGGCCCGCAGCGGCGAAGATCTCGCGGGCGAAGTCCGCCCACGAGGTCCCGGGCGCGCCCGCGTAGTGATGGGTGCCGCCGGGCTGGCCGTCGGCCATGGCGCGGGCCATGATCATCAGCGTCTCGGCGATGCCGTCAGCCGGTGTGGGCCCGCCGATCTGATCGTCGACGATGCGAAGCGCGTCGCGCGTCTCCGACAGGCGCAGCATGGTCTTCACGAAGTTGCCGCCATGCGCCGAGAAGACCCACGAGGTTCTGAGGATCGCATGCGGCCCGCCGGCCGCGCGCACGGCTTCCTCGCCCTCGAGCTTGGTGCGGCCATAGATGTTGAGCGGCCCGGTAGGCGCGTCGGTGCCGCGCGGATCGCTGCCGCTGCCGTCGAAGACGTAATCGGTCGAGACATGCAGGAACGGTATCCCCCGCTCGGCCGCCGCGCGCGCCATGGCCCCGGGGGCCTCGGCATTGACCATGCGGGCGAGCTCGGGCTCTTCCTCGGCGCGGTCGACGGCCGTGTAGGCAGCGGCGTTGACGATCGCGTCGGCACCCGTCTCGGCGATGAGGGCCGCGCAGGCGGCCGGATCGCTCAGATCGGCGGCCTCGCGCCCGAGGCAGGTCGTCTCGGGGTAGCCCGCCAGATGGGTGGCGACCTGTCCTGTGCGACCGAAGACCAGGACCTTCATGATTTTCCGAGCCTTTCTCCGACCCCCTGGCGGTCTTGCAGCGCGCGCCACCAATTCTCGTTGTCGAGATACCATTGCACGGTCTTCTCGAGCCCCTGCTCGAGCGTCACCGAGGGCCGCCAGCCGAGTTCGTCGCGGATGCGCGACGGGTCGATCGCGTAGCGCTGGTCGTGTCCGGGGCGGTCAGCCACATGGGTGATGAGATCGGCGTAAGGTGCCTCGCGCGGGCGCAGCCGGTCGAGGATCCCGCAGATCGTGGTCACCAGATCGATGTTGCGCGCCTCGTTCTCGCCGCCGATATTGTAGCTCCGCCCCACCTTTCCTCGTGTGAGAACGGTCAGGAGCGCGTCGGCGTGATCCTCGACATAGAGCCAGTCGCGCACGTTCGTGCCTTGCCCGTAGACCGGGATTTCGCGATGGGCCAGCGCGTTCAGGATCACCACGGGGATGAGCTTTTCGGGGAAGTGGTAGGGGCCGTAATTGTTCGAGCAATTGGTGAGCAGCACCGGCAGCTGATACGTCTCGCCCCAGGCACGCACGAGGTGGTCCGAAGCCGCCTTGGACGCCGAATAGGGCGAGTTCGGGGCATAGGGCGTTTCTTCGGTGAAGAAGCCGGTCTCGCCCAGTGAGCCGAACACCTCGTCGGTCGAGACGTGGTGGAAGCGAAAGCTTTCAGGGCGGCCGCGCTCGATCCAATGGGCGCGTGCGGCCTGCAGCAGGTTGTAGGTTCCCGTCACGTTCGTCTCGACGAAGATGCCCGGCCCGTCGATCGAGCGGTCCACGTGGCTTTCGGCCGCGAGATGCAGCACCGCATCGGGCGCATGATCGGCAAAGGCCCGTCCGAGCGCATCGGGATCGCGCAGATCGGCCTGGACGAAGGCATAGCCCGGCGCATCCGCCACCGAGGCCACGTTGTCGAGGCAGGCCGCATAGGTCAGCGCGTCAAGGTTCACGACCTCGTGGCCTTCGGCGATGGCGCGGCGCACGACCGCCGATCCGATGAACCCGGCACCGCCGGTGACGAGGATCTTCATGAAGCGCTCCATTCGAAATGGCTGCCGATCTGCGACAGGAGCGGGGCCTTGGCGTCCTTGTCCGACAGGATCGGGTCGGCCCCGTCGAGGCCCCAGTCGATGTCGATCTCGGGATCGTTCCAGGCGACGCCGCCGTCGCAATCCGGCGCATAGTAGCCGCTGCACTTGTAGACGACCTCGGTGTCGTCCTCGCGGGTGACGAAGCCGTGCAGAAACCCCTCGGGGATGAGGAGCTGGCGTCCGTTCACGGCCGAAAGCTCCACCCCCGTCCATTGCCCGTAGGTGGGCGAGCCCACGCGGATGTCGACGGCGACGTCGAAAAGCGCGCCGCGCCCGCAGCGCACGAGCTTGGCTTGGGGCTGGGGCGGCGACTGGAAATGAAGCCCCCTGAGCGTGCCGGCACGCGCCGAGAGCGAATGGTTGTCCTGCACGAAATCGATCTCGATTCCGGCCTCTTCCATGCGCTTGCGATTCCAGGTTTCGGCGAAAAAGCCGCGATCGTCGCCGAACCGCTTCGGCGTCAGGATCAGAACGCCCGGAAGCGGGGTCTCTTCGATCTCTAGCATGGGTCTGTCCCTCGTTTTGCGCGATGCCCTAGCAGGTCGTCCCCCCACTGTCACTTGACCTTGTGCGAGAGCACCCCGACAAGCGCGGCCAGCATGAGCGATACCGCCTCCTCCCCGCACGCCCGTCTCGTGGCACTCGTCGTCACCCACGAACGTCTCGCGCAGCTCAAGGTGACGCTCGCGCGGCTCTTGCAGAGCCCGCCCGGAGAGCTTGCCGCGATCCTCGTCGTCGACAATGCCTCGGCCGACGGGACCGGCGAATGGCTGGAGGACATGGCCGACCCGCGGCTCCATGTCCTGCGCCTGCCCGACAATCGCGGCGGTGCGGGCGGGTTCGAGGCGGGGATGCGCCACGCGATGGTCGATCTGGCCCCCGACTGGGTCGTGGTAATGGACGACGACGCACGGCCCGCTCCGGGCGCGCTCGCGGATTTCCACGCGGTCCCGCGCGATCCTCGCACGGCTTATGCGGCGGCGGTGCGCTATCCCGATGGCGGGATCTGCGAGATGAACCGCCCCGGCCTCAATCCCTTCGCGCGGCCCTCAGCGCTCTGGCGCACGCTCGGGGGCGGGGGGCGCGACGGCTATCACATGGGGGCAGCCGATTACGATGGCACCGCACTCAGGCCCGTCGACATGGGATCCTTCGTGGGCCTTTTCGTGCCGCGCGCGGCGATCGAGGTGACGGGCTATCCCGAGGGGGCGCTGTTCCTTTATGGCGACGACGCGATCTATTCGCTCAGGATGCGCGCGGCAGGGATCGAGATCCTGTTCGATCCGAACATGGCCTTCGAACACGATTGCGCGACCTACGCGCCCGGCGGGGGCGTCGCGCGGATCGCGCCACTCTGGAAGGCCTACTACCTCTTCCGCAACCGCCTCGTCATGTATCGCCACGCGGCGGGTCCGGTGCTCTTCTGGCTCTTCGCACCGGTGCTGATCGCCAAATGGCGGAGCGACGCGCGCCATTACGGCGCGGATGCCGACCGGTTCCGCGCGATCCTTGCGCGCGCAGTGCGCGACGGGGTGGGCCGGCGGCTCGGGATCGGGATCGAGGCGGTGCGCGCCATGGCGGACCCCGTCACTCGTTCAGGATCTTGCGATGGAAGCGGCCCATCAGCAGAAGACCCATCGCGAGAGCGCCGAGGCTGACGGCGAGCACGTAGGTGATCGAGACGTAATCGGCCCGATAGGTGGCATAGATCCCCCTGCGCATCAGGCCGGTGATGTGCAGCAGCGGATTCCACCACAGGATCGCGGCCACGTTGGGCGGCATGTCCTCGTAGAGGAAGAACACGCCCGAGACGATGAAGATCGGCCGCATGGCGATCGACCAGATCTGCTCCCAGGCTTTGAAGAGGCCCGAGATCACGCAGTTGAACGCGCCCACGCCCGCGCCGAGCGCAATGGCTAGCGCAAGCGACAGCGCCACAGGGCCGAGCGCGATCACGGTGCGCGTCTCGGTCATCACGAAGATGCCCGTGAGCAGGATGTAGGTCACGAGAAGCCCGGTCAGCGAATTGAGCACCGTGCGCGCGATCATCGCGTCGAGCCATGTGACCGCCGGATAGAACAGCAACGCGCGGGAATAGCTCACGCTGCGTGCGACCGCGTTCGAGACCGACATGTAGATCTGGAAGGGCAGGTACCCCGTCGCGTAGAACAGCAGGAAGGAATTGCCGAGCGAGGGCGTGCGCACCAGCAACGAGAAGCCGATCGACAGCACCAGGATGCCGCCCAGGGGCTCCATGATCGCCCAGAGATAGCCGCCCGGAGACCGTCCGTAGCGAGACGACATCTCGCGCAGGACGAGCGCCATGACCGAACGCATGGCCGGAAAGCTGCGATTGACGCGCCTGAGTTTCGCGGGTCGCTGCGGCCCTCCGGGCGGAAAGACGGGATTGCGGGGCATCGGGAGCTTTCGCGAGACTGGCAATTGCGCGGCCCAATATGTAAGACCCCCGCAGGAAACACAAACCACGTCCGGGGCGTAGAGACCGCATGAACACGCCGAACGACGGGGCCGCCGCGCGCAGCGACGCGGAGCCGAAGACGACCGTGGCCGCCTCCGGAGACGCCCCCGACAAGGCTGCAGAAAAGACGGCGCGGAAGGCCCCCGACAAGCCGGGAGAAGCCGACACACCCAAAGGCCGCGTCGAAACGCTCCCGCCCGGCGGCAAGGGTGGAGGCGGCAAGGGCGGCGGTCAGGACGGTGCCCGCGCGCGGGTCGAGGGTCCGGCCGAGCGGCCCATGGCGCGGCCCGCGCGGATGCAGCCACGCCATTGGGGTCTGGGCCTAAGTTTCCTCGCGGTGGTAGGCATGCCACTCATGGCGACGATCCTCTATCTCTGGATCTTCGCGGTCGACCAATACGCCTCCATCACGGGGTTCACCATCCGTCAGGAAGAGGGCGGCGGCGCCTCCGAGCTGCTGGGCGGGCTCGCCTCGATCACCGGCGCGCCGGTCTCATCGGATGCCGACATCCTCTACGAGTTCATCCAGAGCCAGGAGATGGTGCGCGAGGTCGATGCCGAGCTCGGTCTCGTGGAACATTATACCGCGCCCTTCCCGGGCGATCCGGTCTTCGCGCTCTGGCCCGACCCGTCGATCGAGGAGCTGCAGAGCTTCTGGCAGGGCAAGGTGCAGATCACCTTCAGCCAGAGCAACGGCCTCATCGAGGTGCAGACGCTCGCCTTCGATCCCGGAACGGCCCATGCGATCAACCGCGAGATCGTCGCGCGCAGCCAGCAGATGATCAACGATCTGAACCTGCAGGCGCGCGAGGATGCGATGCGCTATGCAAATGCCGATCTGGAGGAGGCCCGCGACCGCCTGCGCGCGGCCCGCGGCGCGCTGACCGCGTTCCGCACCCGCACCCAGATCGTAGATCCCGAAGCCGACATGCAGGGCCGGATGGGGGTGATGACGAACCTGCAGCAGCAGCTCGCCGAGGCGCTGATCGAATACGATCTGCTGCAGCAGACTGCCAACGCGCAGGATCCGCGCGTGCGTCAGGTCGAGCAGCGCATCGAGGTGATCCGCGGCCGCATCGCCGACGAGCGCGCGAGCTTCACGAGCGACGACACGCGGATGGGCGGCGTGGGCGAGGATTATCCCTCGCTCATCGCAGAATACGAAGGTCTCGCCGTCGATCGCCAATTCGCCGAGGAGACTTATCGCGCGGCCCTCGCGGCGGTGGATCTGGCTCGTGCCAAAGCGCAGCGCCAGAGCCGCTATCTTGCGACCTACATCCCGCCGACGCTGCCCGAGGTGGCCGAATTCCCCCGCCGTACGATCATCGTCGCGATGACGGGGTTGTTCCTGATGCTGCTCTGGGCGGTGATGGCGCTCGTCTACTATTCCATCCGTGACCGTGGGTGAGGGGCGAGACAGGAACGGCCCGGCAGACGGTTTCGGCTCCGGACGGGCGGAATTCCGGCAAGCCGGGGTTCCGTCGTGATCGTCTTCGAGAACCTCACCAAGAGCTTCAACCTCAAGGGCTTCCGGCAGGTCGTCATCGACCGGCTGAACCTCGTCCTGCCGACGGGGCATTCGCTGGCGCTGCTGGGACGCAACGGAGCGGGCAAGTCGACGCTGATGAAGCTCATCGCGGGCACGCTGCAGCCCGATGAGGGGCGCATCGTCTCGGACGGATCAATCTCATGGCCGGTGGGGCTGGGGGGCTCGTTCCACCGCGACCTCACCGGCGCGCAGAACGTGCGGTTCCTCGCGCGCGTCTACGGCGTCGACACGCGTGAGCTTGAGGATTTCGTCGAGGATTTCGCCGAGCTGGGCAAGCATTACCACATGCCGATCCGCTCCTATTCGAGCGGCATGCGTTCGCGGCTGACCTTCGGCACCTCGATGGGGATCCCGTTCGACACCTATCTCGTCGACGAGGTGACGGCGGTGGGCGACAAGGCCTTCCGCCGCAAGAGCCAGGCGCTTTTCACCGAGCGGATGAAGAACGCCTCGGCGATCCTCGTGAGCCACAACACCGACGATCTGCGTCGGTTCTGCGATGCGGGCATCGTGCTCGAGAACGGTCACCTGACCTTCTTCGAGGATCTCGAGGAGGCGATCGCGATGCATGACGACAACATGGGCCGCCCCGCGGCGCAATCGGCATGAACGATCCGGTCGAGGCCGCGCGCCGGGTGATCGGGACCGAGGCCCGCGCGCTCGATCTGCTCGGCGAGACGCTGCCCGCCGATTTTGCGGGCGCGGTCGAGGCGATCGGCGCGATCGGCACCGGGTGATCGTGTCGGGCATGGGCAAGTCGGGCCATGTTGGTACCAAGATCGCGGCAACGCTTGCCTCGACCGGCACTCCCGCCGAGGCGAGCCACGGCGATCTCGGCATGATCGGAACGCGCGACATTTGCCTGATGATCTCGAATTCCGGCGAGACGCCCGAGCTTTCGGACATGCTGGCCTACTGCGCGCGGTTCAGGGTGCCGATCGCGGGGATCTCGCGCGCCGAGCGCAGCACGCTCATGCGCGCCGCGACATGGCGGCTGACGCTGCCCGCAGCACCCGAGGCCTGCCCGATGGGGCTCGCCCCCACGAGCTCTACGACCATGACGCTGGCCTTGGGCGATGCGCTCGCCGTTGCGCTGATGGAGGCGCGTGGCTTCGCGGCCGAGAAGTTCGCGATCTTCCATCCGGGCGGCAAGCTCGGCGCGCAGCTCGCCCGGGTGGACGATCTGATGCACGGAGAGGCCGAGCTGCCGCTCGTCTCGGAGGAGACGTCGATGGGCGAGACGCTCGTCGTGATGACGGCGCGCGGCTTCGGTGTGGCGGCGGTCTCGGATGACGAGGGTCGGCTCGCCGGGATCGAGACCGATGGCGATCTGCGCCGCCACATGGCGGGCCTCATGGAGTGACGCGCGGGCGAGGTCGCGACGCGCGACCCGGTCACGGTGGGTGTCGGAACGCTCGCGGCCGAGGCGCTCTCGATCCTCAACGCTCACAACATCTCGGCGCTTCTCGTCGTCGACGATGTCGCCCGCCCGGTGGGCGTGCTGCACATCCACAATCTTCTGCGCGCGGGCCTTTGCTGCGCGCGGTCGCTTCACTGCCGCTCAAGCGTTTTTTCCGAGCCTTTCGACAGGGATCCGGACGGCGAGTTCGCTTTGGATCTTCGCGTAACGTCGAAGTTCAGGAGGGCGCATGACCACATGAGACGATTGATCGTCCCGTTCCGGCGGATCTTCGAACGGATTGTGGGACGAGTGCGACGACGGCGCTCGCCTTCTACGACTCTCGACCACGCCATCGCCCGTAATACCGAGGCCCACGATACCCTGCGCAGTTCGCTCATCGCGCTGATGGAAGCGAGGGTGCAGGCCCCCGTCGACATACGGGATCCACAACATGAGGACAGAGATGACACTCACTGAATTCAGCCAGGAACTCAGCCATGTCTCGGCCTATCTCGCGGCATTCGCGACGGGTCTCGTGGGATACGGCTTCGTCCGCCTGTCGATCAGGGGCGAAGGGCTGGTGCGCCACCTGGCGACAGGGCTCCTGCTCATGCATCTCGCGGTCTTTACGCGGACACTCTACTGGGACGGGATCCGGAACTTCATGGACCCCGAACTCTGGGCCCGCTGGAGCAATTTCTCGGGCGGCACGGCCGTCAACGTCGTTTTCAACACGATGGTGATCTTCGCGGGCTATCATAGCCTCAAGGCACTGAAGCTCGCCATCCCCGAGGAGGACCGCGACCGCTTTTCCCTCCTCGGGGCGGCCTTCTATCCAAGGCTCCGGATGATCGAGAGCATGTCCAGCATGCTCAAGAAACGGCAGCGCCGCAACGGCGATTGAAACGACCGCGTGGACCGGAGGGGCTCAGCCGCCCTCCCGGTCCACGAGATCGAGTGGCTGGAAAACCGGTCCGCCAGCCGCCTCGGCCGAGAAGGACGTCACCGAGAAGATCCGCCGCATATGCGTTGCGTCGAGCACCTCTCGCGGCGGTCCCGAGGCCACGATGCGCCCCTCGCTCATCGCAACGATCCGCGTGCAATGCCGCGCGGCGAGGCCCAGATCGTGGATCGTGACGACGAGGCCGCGCCCCTCGGCCGCGAGCGCGCGGAAGGTCGCCATGGCCGAGATCGCATGCGCCGGATCGAGTCCGGCCGCGGGTTCGTCGGCCATGAGAAGCGGCGCCTCCTGCGCGAGCGCCCGGGCGATCAGGACCCGTGCCTGTTCTCCGCCCGAAAGCCCCGTGGCCGCGCGGTGGCGATGTGCCCCCAGATCCATCCGGTCGAGCGCGGCATCCACGGCCGCGCGATCGGCCGGCCCCCCGCCCCCGTGGGGCAGGCGGCCGAGCGCCACCAGATCTTCCACCGCGACGGGCCAGGCGATCTCGCGCGATTGCGGGAGGAAGGCCGCGTGGCGTGCCCGGGCCCGCGGCTCCATCGCGGCGAGAGAGCTCTCGCCCGTCGCCGGCACGAGCCCCATCGCCGCGCGCAGGAGCGTCGTCTTGCCCGCCCCGTTCGGGCCCACGAGGCCCACGAGTTCGCCCGCGCCGACCTCGAGCGAGACACGGTCGAGGACGGATCGCCCGCCGAGCCGGACCGAGAGATCGCACAGTTTTAAGAGCGTCACGTCCGTCCCTCCGCCCGCGCGCGGAGCACGAGCCTCAGGAAAACCGGCGCGCCGATGAGCGCCGTGACGACGCCGAGCTTCAGGTCGCGCTCGGGCACGATGACGCGTACCGCGATGTCGGCGGCGAGAACCAGTGCCGCGCCGCCAAGCGCCGAGGTCGGCAGCAGCCGCGAAGGCCGCGCTCCCACCAAAGGCCGCAGGACGTGCGGCACGACGAGACCCACGAATCCCACGGACCCCGCGACCGCCGTCGCCGCGCCGACGATGGCGGCCACTCCGGCGACGAGCGCGAGCCTCAGTCGCGAGAGACGGATGCCCATCGCCTGGGCCGCATCCTCGCCGAGCGTGAGCGCGTCGAGGCCCCGGCGCATCCGCCAGAGCGGGATGGCACCTGCGATCATGAAGGGTGCTGCGAGCCAGACATGGAGGAGCGATCGGTCGGCGAGCGATCCCATCATCCAGAAGACGATCTCGTTCGCGGCAAAGGGATTGGGCGAGAGGTTGAGCACCAGCGCGCCGAGCGCCGCAGCGAGCGACGAGACGGCGATCCCCGCGAGGATGAGCGTGAGCGATCCGCCCCTGGGCCCTGCCAGCCCCACGACGAGGCCCACGCCCGCGCCCGCGAAGGCCAGCGCGACAAGCGGCAGGGCAAGCGCGAAAGCCGAGGCGATCCCGGTCTGGAGCGCCAGCACCGCACCCAATGCCGCGCTGCCCGAGACGCCGATGAGACCCGGTTCGGCCAGCGGATTGCGTAGATAGCCCTGCAACGCCGCGCCGGAGGCACCGAGCCCCGCGCCCACCAATATCCCCAGGATCGTGCGCGGCAATCGGATCTCGCGCATGACGAGGGTGAGTGGCCCCTCGCCGCCGAGGATCAGCGCCTTCAGGGAGGCGAGCGGCCCGATCCCCGCCGGGCCCACGACGAGCGAGGCGAGCGAGAGGGCCGCCACCAACGTCCCGAGCGCGAGGAGGAGCCGGGTCATCTTGGCGTGTCGTGGGCGCGTCGCAGGGCCGCCAGGTCCGCGATGGCGCGAAGGACATGCGGCGTGCCGCAGACCCTCTCGGCGCCGCGGATGCGTCCGGTGCGCCCCTCGGTATTGAAGGCGTCGAGCACGGGATGATCGAGGATCTCTTCGGCGCGCGAGGCACCGGGATAGGTCTCGGAGGTGAGGACGAGATCCGGGTCGGCCATCGCCAGCTGTTCGAGCGGCATCCGCCCGCCGGTCTCTCCGGCGGCATTGTCGAATCCCGCCGCTGCCAGGATCTCGCCCGAAAGGCCCGTCTTCCCTGCGGCATAGCCGTTCGGGGCATAGAGCGCGGCGCGGGGGGCAAGGCCTTCGGGTTCGGCGCGCAGTGTGGCGAGATCTCGCTCGAACTCTGCGACTATCGCTTGCGCTTCTGCCTCGCGGCCCAGGGCACGCCCCATCTGCCGGATCAGGCCGGGAATGTCCGACAGGCTTTCCGCATCCTCGAAGGTCTCGACCGGGATACCGAGGCGGCGCAGCATCTCGACCGTCGCAGTCCGCGAGAAGATCCCGGCGAGCACGAGGTCGGGCGCGAGCAGATAGATCTCCTCGGCCCGGCCATGGTTCTCGGGATAGGCCGCGGCCTCGTCCGTCATGGCCGACATGCGCGGATCAGAGGCGATGAAACTCACCGAGACGAGCTGGTCCTTGCCCGCCAGCATCATGGCGAGCTGGTCCGTGCAGACATTGATCGACACGACGCGGCGCGGTGGGTCGGCCATACCGCCGGTTGCGCCGTCCGGCCCTGCCTGGGCGGGCAGGGCCAGTCCGATCGCGAGAAGGGCTTCAGAAATTCGCCGCGAGGCCCGCATGGATCGTCCGTCCGCGCTGCTGATAGCCCAGCACCTCCTGATACTCCTCGTCGAAGAGGTTCTCGACCCGTGCGGTCAGCGCCACCTGTGGGGTGAGCGTATAGCGCGCCGCCACGTCGACGGTGGTGAAGCTGTCGATCTCGACCCCTTGCGCGAAATCGCCGAAGAACCGGTCGTCGAAAAGCCCATCGACATGGCGCAGGCTGCCCGAGATCACCGCACGGTCGTCCGCGAAAGCATAGCTCGCGGCGAAGCCCAGTTCGTTGCGGGGGCGGCGGATCTCGATGCTGCCATCGCCGTTCTTCGCATCGAGATAGGTATAGGCGGCGCTGAGCGACAGCGCGTCGTTCACCTGCCAGCGCGCGGCGAGTTCTACCCCTTCGCGGTCGCTCTCGCCTTCCTCGTTCTCGTAGCTCAGAAGCGTGGCCGAGACCGGCACGATTGTGATCTCGTCGCGCAGCGTCTCGTTGAAATAGGTGAGGTCCACGAGGCCGCGACCGCCCGCAAAGGCGAGTTCGACGCCCAGATCGAAGCTGCGGTTCTTCTCGGGCTCGAGATCGGGATTGCCGAGATAGCGCGTCCCGAAGAAGGTCTGGTCGTAATAAAGCTCGGTATAGGTCGGGTTGACCGCGCCGCGCCCGGCCGATCCGTGGAACCGCAGCGCCTCGGTCACCGCATAGGAGGCGGCGAGCGTATAGGTCGTCTGGTCTTCGAACGGGTCGTTGCGGTCGCGCCGGAGACCCGCCTGCACGTCGAGCGCGCCGAAATTGCCACGATACTCGATCGCGACGGAGGTGTTCGAGCGCTCGAAACCGGGTTCGGTCGAGGCGCTGTCGGTCTCGTCCTCGACGAGCAGGTTGAGCTGGTGCAACGTCGTCGCGACCGGCCGCCCGTCGAGCCCGAGGCTCAGCACGTACTCGATGGCGCGCGTGTCGGTCTCGGTGCGGTCGCCGCCCTCGACCTGCTGGTCGATATCGGTCTTCTCCCAGGCAAGGCGGTGGGTGAGGCGGCCGTCCAGCATCTCGTATTCGGCCCAAAGGCTGCGCGTGGTCTCGTCGCGGTCGATCACGTCGTCCGCATCGACCACGTAGCCGTCGGCGGTGGCCGCCGCGCCGTCGGTCGCATCGTATTCGTAGCGTCCGTCCACATGGCGCGCGATCACACCGAAGGTCAGCCCCGGAGCGACCTCGTAATCGCCTTTGATCGCGATCGCGTCGCGCCGGATCCCGTCCTCGTCGCCGCCACTGTTCGAGATGTCGTAGCCGTCGTCGTCGCGCCGCGAGACCGACAGCGCCACGCCGCCGCGATCGTCGCGCGACGAGATGTAGCCCGAGGCGTCGGTGCCGTCGCCGAACTCGACGCTGCCGCCGTAGCGCGTGCCGGTCTCGGCCGTGCGCGTTACGATATTCACGACCCCCGACGAAGCGTTCGACCCGTAGAAGACCGATTGCGGCCCGCGCAGCACCTCGATGCGGTCGACATTCTCGGTCGAAAGGCCGGAGAGGAAATATTCGCCGTCACCGCCCGCGGCCTCGATCCCGTCGATGAGCACGAGCGTGTGGTTGCCCTCGCCGCCGCGGATGCGGATCTGCGTCAGGCTTTCCGAGGTGCCGCCGACCGACAGACCCGGAAGCGCCGTCAACGCCTCCTGCACGGTCGCGATGCCCCGCCGCTCGATCTCCTCCGCAGTCACGACGCTTGCCGCGCGGGCATAGTCGCCGAAACGCAAGGGCGTGAGCCCGCCAGAGAGCAGCAGCGTGCCGAGGTCGAAGGGTGCCTCCGAGATGCCGTCGCTCGAGACCGTGGTCTGGGCCGAGAGGGGAGAGGCCAGAAGGGCCGCGCCGAGGCCGGCGGAGAGAAGGTGGAAACGCATGGGCTGCGCTTGCTCCCGTTGCAGAGCGCGTTCCGGTGGCTGTCATGCGTCTGCCGGAACGCGGGGTGGGACATGATCCGCCCGCGACCGGCCCGGCAAGGGACGTCCGCAGACGACGAGAACGTCACCACGGACGGAAAAAGCGATCTTTTCCGTAGTCGCGCGCGCCCCTCGCGGCCCGACAGGGTGATCGCTTCGGCAGGTCTCCTGGCTTGCGGGTCGTCGCTCTGCCGGGCCTTCCCACGCGGACGTTCCGCGCAGTGGCATGTTCCGGCATCGCTCGCCGCCTACAGTTGCGGGGGCAGCTGCGGATGAGGACCCTTCGATGAGGGCCCGACCCGCATTCCCTATTCACCGTGCTGTGGCACGGACCGAAGCACGCATCTGCTACCGTCGGGCCGGGACGGGGGCAAGGCCGTTCCGGCAGCCCGGAACGAAAAGGCCCGCATGGCCGTCCGAAGATCCGGACCGGCCATGCGGGCCTCGAAGGACGGGTGCGGCTGCGGAGGGAAAGATTCGCGGCCGCACCCCCCCTTTTTCCGTCACTCGGCGGTAACGATCGCCGTCACGAGCTCGTCGTTCACCCGGATCGGGCCGTCCTCGGTGGCACCGAGCGTGTATTCGAACACGCCCGTCTCCATGCCACCTTCCTCGGAATGGACCATGAGCATGAGCATGTCGCCCGAGGCCACGTCTTCCTGCAGGATGGCGAGGACGTCGTCGTTCTCGCCCATCCTGAGCGGCGCGTAGCCTACGACGGGGCCCGGAGCCATCTCGGAATCGGTGCGGTGCACCACCATCCAGCCATTGGCGGGCGCGGTCACGCTCTCGGCCGAAACGACACCGTTCGAAACCGACTGGTCGGAGGCGGTGATCGACGGCGTCATGTCCTGTGCGAGGGCGGCGGTGCCGAAAAGGGCGATGGCCGTAGCGGCGAGAGAGGTCTTCATGGGTATTCCTTTCGCGTCTGGATTGTGTCCATACCCGGAAGACACGCGCGGACCCCCGTTAAGGTTTCCCATGCAGGTGCGATTTGTCCGTGACCGGTCGGGAGATGTCCGCCCCCCTTGACGGGCGGGTGACGCGCGCCGGACACGGATAGGTCGAGCCCGTTCCGATCTCGTCCAGGCCTTCGTGCAAGATGCGCGTATTCGACATTGCCGTATGTGCCGGAACCATCGTACCCCGCGTTCGAGACAGGGGAGATCGACCATGAAGATCGCTACCGGTGCCGAGGGACGCGAAGAGGCGCTCATCGATCTGTTCGCCGCGGCCTTCACCGCATCGGAAGGGGTGGAGGAGGGCACGCTGGTCGGCGGGCTGGTCCGCGATCTGCTCACGAAGACGCCGGCATCCGATATCCATGTATTCCGCGCCGAAGAGGACGGCGACGTAATCGGTGCGGCCGTGTTCACCCGCCTGACCTATCCGGAAGACCCGCGCAATGTCGTCCTGCTCTCTCCGATGGCAGTGGCACCCGCGCATCAGCGCCGGGGCGTCGGCAAGACCCTGCTCGCCCACGCGCTGGAGGCGCTTCGCTCCGAGGGGGCGGAAGTCGCCATCACCTACGGCGATCCGGACTATTACGAGCGCGTCGGCTTCGCTCCGATTGTCGAGGATCAGGCGCGTGCGCCCCTGCCGCTCAGCCATCCTCACGGATGGGTCGGGCAATCCCTGACCGGTCGACAGATGCCGGTCCTTTGCGGGGTGCCGAGCTGCGTCGTCGCGTTGAACAGGGCCGACATCTGGTAAGCCATGCATTACCCCGGCCGCCGCCTTTTGCTGTCCACGGTTTACCGTCTTTGGCATTGACGGTAGGTCGGGTTTGAACTTCTGGGAGAGCGGCATGAAGACGGTGATCCTGATCCCGGCGCGGTATGCGTCGACGCGCTATCCCGGCAAGCCGCTGGCGGAGATCGAACTGCCCGACGGCACGCGGCGCAGCCTCATCCGGCTGAGCTGGGACGCGGCGCAGGCCGTCGAGGGTGTCTCGGATGTGCATGTCGTGACCGACGACGAGCGCATCGCCGAGCATGTCCGCGGCTTCGGCGGCGATGTCATCATGACCTCCGAGACCGCGCGCAACGGCACCGAGCGTTGCGCCGAGGCGCTCACGGCGGGCGGGATCGAGGCCGACCTGATCGTGAACCTGCAGGGCGACGCGCTGCTGACGCCGCCCTGGTTCATCGAGGACCTGATGGCGGCGATGGAGCGCGATGCCGAAGCCCAGGTCGCGACGCCCGTCCTGCGCTGCGATCGGACGAGCTACGACCATTTCCGCGAGGATCGCGCGGCGGGCCGCGTGGGCGGCACCACGGCGGTGATGGATGCGAAGGGCCACGCGCTCTATTTCTCGAAGGAAGTGATCCCCTATATCGATCCCGGCAAGCTGCCCGACCCGATCCCGGTCTTCCACCATGTGGGGGTCTATGCCTACCGCCCCGGAACGCTCGCCGCCTATACCGGCTGGGCCCCCGGCACGCTCGAGACGCTCGAAGGGCTCGAACAGCTGAGATTCCTCGAGAACGGCACGGCCGTCGCCTGCGTCGAGGTCGAGGGGCGCGGCCGCGTCTTCTGGGAGCTCAACAACCCCGAGGACCGCCCCCGCATCGAGGCCGCGCTGAGGGAGCTTTCGTGATGGACTTCATCGAGACGCGGATCGTCGAGATCGGCGACATCGCAGTGGGCGGGCGGGAGCCGTTCGCGCTCATCACCGGGCCCTGCCAGCTCGAAAGCCTCGATCACGCACGCATGATGGCCGAACGCATCGCCGAGGCCTGCGCGCCCACCGGCACGCGCTTCGTCTTCAAGGCGAGCTACGACAAGGCCAACCGCTCGTCGCTGGGATCGACGCGCGGGCTCGGCCTCGAGGAGGGGCTGGGGATCCTGTCGAAGATCCGCGCCGAATTCAGCTGCCCCACGCTCACCGACGTGCACCTGCCCGAGCATTGCGCCCCCGCGGCCGAGGCCTGCGACGTGATCCAGATCCCGGCCTTCCTCTGCCGCCAGACCGATCTCCTTCTCGCCGCCGGAGAAACGGGTGCCGCGATCAATGTGAAGAAGGGCCAGTTCCTGGCCCCCTGGGACATGGAAAACGTCGCGGCCAAGATCGCGTCCACAGGCAACGAGCGGATCCTGCTCTGCGACCGCGGCACGTCCTTCGGCTACAACACGCTGGTCAGCGATTTCCGCGGTCTGCCGGTGATGGCGCGGACGGGATACCCGGTCGTCTTCGACGCCACCCATTCGGTGCAGCAGCCGGGCGGGCAGGGCGCGACCTCCGGAGGACAGCGCGAATTCGCGCCGGTGCTGGCACGGGCGGCCTGTGCCGTCGGGGTCTCGGCGCTCTTCATCGAGACGCACGAGGATCCCGACCGCGCGCCCTCGGACGGGCCCAACATGATCCCCGTCGACCGGATGGAAGCCCTGATCGGGCACCTCAGGGCCTTCGACGATCTCGCCAAAGCCAGATAAAAATTATCCTGCCAGTGTGGCGACCGACATGGCGCGGCGCGTATAGGCCATCCGTTCCATGAAGACGAGAATGTCGGCAGCCGAGGCGCGCCTGATGTCCGGCTCGCGTCCCAGAGCCGACTGGAACGTGGCAAAGCCATGCGTCTCGTCGCGGGTGAAGGCCATGTCCCAGCCCGCAAAGCGCCGCGTGGCGTTCTGGCCCTCGTCCAGGAGGCGCAGTTTCTTGTGGCGGGTATCCTTCTCGATCGTGGCCCGCAGCGTGTCGATCGCCTGGTCCGGGCCTTCGACATATTGCGCGTAATGGTCGCCTTCGCGGTGCAGGTACCCGGTAAGACCCATCTTGCGATTGCGGTTTCTCGCCTGCAGATAGATCAGCGCGTCGTAACCCGATCCCTGGGAGACGCGGGCCGTCGATATGTAGAACCAGTATTTCACGGTGAACGGTGCTCCTCTGGAATCTCGTGTTTCAGGTCTCTCCCGGTTCTCCACCCGGGAAGCCTAAGCCTCTGTTGCAGGTCCGTTCGCAGGTCCGCCGCTTGCGGGAACGTGCGGCCCTGCGACGTCGTTGAGCTTCTGGATTGCAGGGAAGGGATCGTCAGATGAGCCTCAAGCGAATACTCGGAACGATGCTCGCCACGCGCATGGCCGGTCGCGGCCGCCGGCGCGGAGCGCTCGGGACGGCGTCGATGCTGGGCCTGGGCCGACGCAGACGGCGGCCCGGAATGGGCGTCGCGGCGCTCGGTTACATGGCTTATCGCGCCTATCAGGACCACCAGTCGCGCAATGCCGTCACTGCCCAGACGGGCAGTGCGACTGCGGGACAGCCCGACACGACGCAAGGTGCTACCGGCACCCGATCGGGCACCGAGGGTGGCCTCATGGGCATGGTTCAGGACGCGGTCGACAAGATCTCGGGCGCGATGCAGCCCGAAAGACAGGGGACGCGCGCAACATCCGGAACCGGTACGGCCGCAGTTACGGCGTCCGACGATGCCGAGATGCAGGAAGAAGCCCGTGCGGCCGAGGATCTGAGCGACCGCACCGCACTTCTGCTCATCCGTGCGATGATCACCGCCGCCTATGCCGACGGATCGCTTTCGACCGAGGAGCGCGAGCGCATCATGAGCGAGATCGCCGAAGCTGGAGGCACCGCCGAGGATCGCGCCGTGATGGAGCGCGAGATCGCCAATCCGAAACCCCTCGACGAGCTTCTCGCCGAGGTCGACAATGCGGAAACGGCCGAGGAATTCTACCTCGCTTCGCGTGCCGCCATCGACGGCGAGAGCGAGACCGATCGCCATTATCTCGCGCAGCTGCGCGAGCGTCTCGGCCTGTCGGACGAACAGGTGGCCGAAATTGAGGAGATGGCGGCGGAATAAGGGTCCGCCTCAGTCGGTCGCGTCCGGACGGGGCCCTCCGATATCGGGCGCGGTCCACCAGATCCGGCTGCCCGACATGTCGCGCAACGTCAGCGCCGCGCCCGGCACGATGTCGCGAAGGGTGTCCTCGGACCATGGCAGCGTGATCGGGACAGGCGCGAGCGCGAGCGACGCGATCGGGATCTCGCCTGACCAGAGCGTTGCCGGGACGGGGCCGTCGGGGGCCGCGACATAGATCTCGTAACCTTCCCTCTCCGCTTCGATGCGCGGTGCTTCGGGTAGAAGCGACAGCGCAGCTTGGCCAAGCCGCAGCTCTTCGGGTGGACCCCCGGCATCGCTCGCATACCAAGCCGAACCCCTCTCGATCCCGCGGATTTCGTGCGGCCAGATCAGGTCCGGCATGCCCGGCTCGCGGACGAGATGCGGACGCGCCACGAAGATCATCGGCGGCACCGTCTCGTCCGGGGGCATCGCGCCTCCCTCGTAATCGAGAAAGAGCGTGGCCTCGCGCGCGTGATCCGCGCCGGGCACCCGTTCGACATGACAGAGATAGCGTTCCGGCCGATCGCCGCCGCCCACGCTTTCGGGAATGTCGATTGTGACCTCGTCCCCGCCGCGTCCGCCCGCGCCCTTCCCGATGGCAAGCCGCAGCCGCCCGCCGCGCCGATGCGCGGCGAGTGCCACGCCCAGCTGCAGATCGCCCGTGCCCGCCGGGATCGCGACCGGGGGACCGAGCCTGATCGTCCGAGACTGCTCGGGCGCGCGGAGGGCGATCCGCGTCGTGGCGACGCCCGGCATCTGCCATTCCCCGAGCTCACCCGTCGTCACGTCCGTCGTGTCATTCCCCTCTGGGGCGAGCGGCATGTCGAGCGGCACCTCATCGAGGGGAGGCCGCTCCTGGAGAGGAAGGAGCGCGCGGTCCCCAATGGTAAGATCGAGCCCTTCCGCGCCGCGCACGAAGACCCGGCCTGCGCGGACGAAGATCTCTGAGACGGCCGCGCCGAAGGGACCGTTGGGATCGATGTCGCGTGCCTGGCCCATCGCCCGCCAGCGCCCCTCGTGATGCACGGCCATCTCGCGGCGCCGGGTCGTGAGCGCCTCGATCCGACGCATCTCGGCAAGCTCGACGGGAGAAAGCTGCGCGATGAAGCGCGTCATCCCTTCCTCGGCGCGGGCATCGTCGTAGCCCCGCGCACGCGGGTGCAGGACGGTCACGCCGGTATCGCAGAGCGCTTCGAGCCCCATCTGCCGCGCGATGGCGATCGCGGCGTAGTCGATCCCCCAGCCGAGATTGTTGACCTCGAAATCGAGCTCGGCGAGCCGGTCGAGCACGGGACGCGTCAGTGCCCAGACGACGCCGTCGGTCTGCGCCGTGCGGTAAAGCACGCTTTCACCCATCCGCTCCAGCAACGCCGCGCGCAGCGGATA
Source organism: Palleronia sp. LCG004 (assembly GCF_032931615.1). Lineage (NCBI taxonomy): Bacteria > Pseudomonadati > Pseudomonadota > Alphaproteobacteria > Rhodobacterales > Roseobacteraceae > Palleronia > Palleronia sp. LCG004. The sequence goes on along the minus strand of NZ_CP136763.1, from coordinate 84,904 downwards.
GGGCGTCCAGTCGATCTCGGGGGCCCAGAGGCCCGTCCCGGGATGCGCGACGAGCGCCGCGCGCAGCCGCGCGACGAGGCCCGGCCAATCGTCGGATCGCGCGTCGACCTGGATCTGCAGCATCGCGTCCGCGCCTTGCGACAACGCGAGGGAACGGGCGAACTTCGGGCCGAAATACTGCGATTGCGGAACCGCGACCCAGTTTCCGGGTCCCCGTTCGGTCCGGCCTGCGCGGTTCGAATAGACGACGCTCAGCCCCTCGTCTGGCGCGAGTGCGGGGCGGATTGCCCGCGCGATGGCGCGCGCGTGCCGATGCTGTCCCTCCCAGGAAATGAGCACGACATGGAGCCGCGGGCCGTTCAGATCCGCCTTTCCGCCACGCAGGATCCGGACGGCTTTTTCCCGCGCTGTGCGGAGCTTTCCAAGCAACGGATCCACCTCGCCCCTCTGCCGCGACCACACCCGCACCATGTCACGAACGCACAAGCGACGAAAGGCGGGCCCGGGGTGACCTCAGCGCATGGCGCAGGGATCAAAGGCCGGAACGCCCGCGCCTTCGCGTCCTGCAACGTCCATACGGGAAGGCATCCGCTCCTGAGCTTCTGGCTGACCTGACATGTCGCACAATGACCTTCGGCAAGGCGAGAGGCCGCGTCGCTGGCGGTGTCGCCAGCCGATTTCGGGGACGCGGCATCACGCAAGTCCGGCCCGCCCCAAGTCCCCCGGATCCCGCCTGTTGACCCCCGGGGCGCGGGCGGGGCATATGGCGCTCTGTTGCCTGCCAGACACCCTTATCCACAGGTCGTTCGATGCCCCTTTTCCGAACCGCGCCCAAGGCCCATGGCCGCCGCTTCGTCATCATGGGATTGCCGCGCAGCGGAACGACCTATCTGATGACGCTCCTGAACGCGCATCGTCAGGTCTATTGCTCGGGCGAGCAGTTCAATCCCTACGCCGTCGTCGACATCGCCGATCGCGACAACACCGTCGAGACGATCGGAACGCGTGACGGCGACCCCGCCGGCCATGTCGAACGCTTTTTCGACAAGGCGCTGGCGGGCCGACACGACCGCGTGGGATTCAAGTTCATGCTGGGCCATAATGTCGACGCGCTTGAAAGCATCCTTGAGGACCGCGACCTCACGCTGCTCTATGTGCATCGCGACAACAAGCTCGCGCAGGTCTCTTCCTGGATCAAGGCGGCGAAGACGCGCAACTGGGCGCAGAACCGCGTGGACGAGCATGTCTCGCGCAAGATCGATGCGGGCCCCCGCAAGATCAGTCAGCACTGGCACGACTACGCCACGATGGACCGGCTCTTCGCGCATCTCTTCGACACGCTGCCGCATCACAAGATGCAGGTCGAATACCGCACGATGTTCGCGCCGGGCTTCAACGACCGGCTCTGCGACTTCATGGGCATCAAGCGCGACGGCGGCATGAAGAGCCCGCTCGTCAAGCAGGGATCGAACGACATCCTCGAGCGGTTCGAGGATCCCGAGCCGATCCGCAAGTACTTCACCCGGATCGGCCGCGCCGACTGGCTGGAGCCCGAATTGTGAGCGATCCCGAAAGGCCGCTTCGCGTCCTCTACTACAACTGGGTCGATTACCTTGATCCCGAACGGCGCGGCGGCGGCGTCACGGTCTATCAGCGCAACCTCATGGCCCGGATGGCCGCGCGCACAGATATCGCGCCCGCCTTCCTGTCCTCCGGCATCCTCTACGACCTGCCGCGGCGCGGGCCCCGCTGGGAGCGGATGCGCGTGGGCCCCGCGCAGGACCGCGACCGCCGCTACGCGATCGTCAATTCTGGCACGCTCGCGCCCGGGCACCATTCCTTCGGCCACGACGCGCAGATTACCCATCCCGAAACCGAGGCCACCTTCTGTGACATGGTGGCGGCGACCGGGCCCTACGACGTGGTGCATTTCCAGAATTTCGAAGGCATTCCCGTCAACGTCCTCGCAGCCCTCAAGGCGCGGTTCCCGGATATGGCGCTGGTCGTGAGCCTCCACAATTACTATCCGATCTGTCCGCAGGTGAACCTGTGGCAGCGCGAGCGGGAGCATTGCGACGACTTCCGGGATGGCAGGGCCTGTGTCGGATGCCTGCTGCATCAGCCCAATGCACGGCTGGTCGTGGCCGCGCATGGCCTGTCGTACAGGTTGCAGCGGATGGGAATGCGGCCGGGATCGCGGGCCTTCAACCTGTCCTTCGGCACGGCAATCCGGGTGGGCCATCGCGGATCGCGCCTCGTGGGACATCTGCGCCGCCGCCGCGGGGGGGCAGCGCTGCCGGCCGAGACGGCATCGCCCAAAACGGCACAGATCGTCCCTGACGTGACGCCGCGCGGGGCGGAGGGCTTCGCCGCGCGGCGCCCGGCGATGATCGATACCCTCAACGCCCATGCCGACCGGGTGCTGGGCGTGTCGGACCGCGTGTGCGAGATCGCCGCGCGCCACGGCATCGCCGGGGCGAAACTCGCCACCTCCTATATCGGCACGGCCGAGGCCGCGCGCTTCGCCGAAACCGCGCCGCGCGGCCCCCTGCCACGCGCGGACGGCACGCTGCATCTGGCCTATCTGGGCTACATGCGCCGCGACAAGGGATTCTTCTTCCTGCTCGACGCGCTCGAGGCGCTGCCCGAGACCCTGTCCCGGCGATTGCGGCTCCGCGTCGCGGCGCGGCGCGGCGAGCCGCAGGCAATGGCGCGTCTCGACGCGCTCGGTCGCCGGCTCGCGGGCGTGACGCATCACGACGGCTACACCCACGAGGGGCTCGACGCGCTGCTCGCCGATGTCGATCTCGGTATCGTGCCGCCCCTCTGGGAGGACAACCTGCCCCAGGTCGCGATCGAGATGCATGCCCGTCACGTCCCCCTGCTGACGAGCGATCGCGGCGGCGCGAAGGAGCTCGCGAACTGCGCGTCCATGACCTTCGCCGCGGGCGACGCGGAGAGCTTCCGCGACCGGATCGAGGCGATCCTCGAAGGCCGGATCGACATGGCGGCCTACTGGGCGGGCGCGCGCGCGCCGCAGGGGATGGACGGGCATCTCGAGGAGCTCGTCTCGATCTATCGGGGCGCGGTCGGCTGAGGATCAGACCGCGCGCAGCCGCTCGGGCTCGATCCCGCGCTTTACCGCGCTTTCACGGACGGCTTCCTGCAGCGCGGGGCTGCGCTGCAGAAGCCGCATGAAGCGCCGTTCGTCGAGACGCAAAAGAACGCCGTGGCTGATCGCGCGGACCTGAGTGCGGCGCGCGCGTGTGCTCAGCATCGAGAGCTGTCCGAACATCTCGCCCCGGCCCAGGCGGTGCTTCTGTCCGGCCGTCTCGGTCTCGACGGCGCCCGAGGCGATGAAGAAGACGTTGTTCACGGTCTCGTCTTTTCCGACGATCACGTCCCCCGCCGTGACGTAGCGGGTCAAGAGCGCCCGGCCGAGCTGGGCACGGGCGGTTTCGTCAAGATCGGAGAAGAGCGGGAATTGCCGTACCAGATCGGCCTTCTGCACAGCTAGGTCGAGGCCGGGACGCACCTCGAGCAGGGCGCGCCGCGACTGGATCTTCTGGACGAGCGAGGTGTGGAGTTCCTGCCCGATGAGCCCGTCCTCGCGCAGGGCATCGTATTCGCGCTCCTCCACCCTGAGGGCGGTGCGCCGGATCAGGCGGCGTTCGAGCTCTTCGGCATAGCCCGGATATTGCAGGCGCAGCCCTTCGAGCTCCTGCTCGACCTCCTCGGTGCGGCGGTCGAGCAATTCGTGCAGTAGGTCGGCCACCCGATGGCCGTGGATGCGGCGGATGCGCGTGTCGATGAAGCTGTGCAAGTCGTTCAGGACCAGCCGCTGGCCCAGCAGGACCTCGAACCGGTCGGCCGTCAGCCGCGCCAGCGGCCCCGAGAAATGGGCCCTGTGATGAAGCCAGACCGCGAAGCGAAAGCCCGTTCCGAAGGCGAGGTTCGCCCGCGCGGCCTGCCGGTAGCCGCTGCGCCCGCCCGTGCGCGTCGTCTCGATCAGCCTGTCGGCATTGGCGAGTGCCTGTTCGGCCAGCCTGTTCGAGATCGACCGTTCGCGGAACCGCTGGAGGATCATGTCGCGCTCGGCCCCCGCGAGCGCGATGAGACCCAGCGTGATGCGGTCGCGGTCGAGGATCTCCTCGCTGTCCTCGGCAGCCTCCATCGCGCGGTCGAGCCGGGTGGCGAAGGCCTTGGCCTCGGCCCGCACGATGTCGCGCGAGAGGCCGTAATTCTCGGTCGCGCTGGCAACATCTTCGCGCACGCTTTGCAGAGCGACGGCCACGACCTGTTTCGACAGCGCCACGTCGAGCGGTCCGAGCCGGTCGAGCCCGAGCCGCCGGATCACCCATCTGAGCGTGGTGCCCTGCACGATCAGCGTGAAGAGCACGAAACCCGTGGCGAGGATCGCGACGATGCGCTTGATCTCGCCCGAGACCTGCGCGCTTTCGGTGACGGCAAGGGCAAGGGCGAGCGTCACCGCCCCGCGCAGTCCCCCCCAGAGGATTGCCGCGCGATAGGGTCGTGCGATGCGCGGCGAGACGCGGATGAAGGCGAGGGCCGGCATCAGCCCGAAGACGATCACCCCGCGCGCGAGGATCGCCGCTCCCGTCACCGTCAGCAGCAGGATCCAGTCGCTCGAGCGGATATCCTCCAGCAGTCGCGGGATCAGCAGGGCCGCCAATACGAAGATGAGCGCCCCCGCCCAATGCGCCAGCAGGTCCCAGACCTCCTGCAGGCTCGCCCAGGATTGCGGTGGCAGCCGGCCCGGCCCCGACAGGTTGAGCGTGATCCCCGCCGTCACGACCGCGATCACGCCCGATGCCCCGACGAGCTGTTCGGCGATGAGAAAGCTCAGATAAGGCAGCGCGACCGAGACCGAGATCTGCGCGAGTTCCTGGCTGATCATCCCCATGAGCCAGACCGCCACCCGCGCCGTGATCCAGCCCACCAGCGCGCCGCCGAAAAGCAGGACCGGGAATTGCCCGAAGGCGTCGGCGACCGACGGATCGGCCTCGCCCACGCGCACGAAGGCCAAAAAAAGGCCGAAGAGCGCGATGGCGGCGGCGTCGTTCAGCAGGCTCTCGCCCTCGATGATCCGGCTGAGCCGGCGCGGCGCGGAGAGGTTGCGGAAGATCCCCACCACCGCCGACGGATCCGTGGTCGAGATGATGGCCCCGAGCAGCAGGCAGGCGAAGAGCGGCAGGGCGCTCGCCCAGAAGAGCGCGTAGCCCACCGCGAACGTCGCCACGACCACCGCGACGATGGCCAGCACGAAGATCGGCACCCAATCGTCGACCATCCGCCGCACGTTCATGCCAAGCGTCGCCTGGAACAGCAGCGTGGGCAGGAAGACGTAGAGGAACACGTTCGACCGGATCGGAAAGTTCAGGATCGCGATCGCCACGGGGTTCAGCGTGTCGGTAAGATCGGTGCGCAGGAAATAGACCGCGCCCGAGGCGATGAGAATGCCGATCGCGGCCAGGATCACGCTGTAGGGAAGTCTCAGCCGCGCGGCCAGCGGCTCGGCCAGACCGATGACGAGAAAGAGCGATGCGATGATCGCGACGATGACGACGATATCCATGGCACTCCTTCTCGGTCGGTGCCGGCCTCGGGGTCGGTGCGGCACGGGGATCCCATAGCGCGCAACGCGGGGGCGGGTCAGGGCGCAAACGCCGTCCTCGCGCCGAAATGTTTCGCATGCGAAACATTTCCATGCGACGTGCCGCGCGCCTAGTCGAGCCGGTCCCGCACGAAGGGGCTCTCGGTCCAGCGCAGCGAGAACCCCTCCTCGAAGATCACGTCGCGCCCTTCGGAGGCCAGCGCCAGATAGCGGCGGTATTCCTCGGCATCGTTGAAATGCTGGCGCCGGGCGACCTCGGCCACGGCCTTGCGGCGGAAATCGGCATTGTACTTGAAATGCGCGAAGAGAAGTTCTCGGGCCGCAAGCCGCGTGCCGCCGACGTAATGCAGCCCCGCCGAGAGCCGCATCTGCGGGCCGTAACGCAAAAGCGCGTATTTCTGTGCGACGAAGAGCTGCGGACGCGATCCGGGGATGAGGCGGTGGCGCAGCGCGCTGGTCCAGGTGGGCCGGTCCGAGAAGGGACCGAGCCCGCCCGCCGCGTCGAGGAACGGATGCGCCTCGCAGAAGCCGGCCTCGGTGAACGGATCGTTCCCGCGAAAATCGGCTTCCGACAGCGGGCCTCGCGGATACATGTCGAGCATGAAGATCCGCGCCGCGTCCGCATCCTCGAAATCGGGCCGTTCGAGAAGGGCGGCGAGACTCTCGCGCTGTGGATCCTGCCAGACGAGAAGTTCGTCGGCATCGGCCAGAAGCGTCCACCGACCGGGCCGGAAGGCCGCCATCATCGCCTCCTGCCAGGCGGTGCCGTATTGCGAGAGGCCGTAATCGGTATCGACCGAGAAGGTCGCGACGTCGGGCTGCGCGGCCAGGTATTCGAGCGTCCCGTCATCCGAGAGGTTGTCTGCCACGGCGAAGGCCGTAACCCCGAGGCTCCGGTAATGTTCTAGGAACCTCTCGATCATGAAGATCTCGTTGCGCATGACCGCCATCACCGCCACGGGGGCCTCTCGCAGCGCCTCGATGCGGGACGGGTCGCTCACGAGTTCGAGCGCGTTCGACAGATGTCCGAGCCGCGGCTCCTGGAAGCTCGGCCAGATCCGCGGCGGCGCGATCTCGGGCGTGGAAAGCCGCGCGCGCGCCGCCGATTGCGCCTCTGCCGCGTCGAGATGGACAAGCTTCACGGGCCAGAGCGCGCTCGCGTCGAAACCGCCCTGCCAGGCGGAGACGGGGATCGCGCCCGCCCCGTGCCGGCGGCGGATCGTGACGGGCCAGCGCGCCTCCGACACGGCGATCCCCGCCATCGCCAGCAGATCGCCGACGAGCTTGTCCTCCATGAAGGAGGCGGCGACGAGGGCCTGCCCCTCGGGGCTGGCGGCCATGTCGCGCGCGGCTTCCATCGCCCGACGCGAGAGCGTGTAGCCCGATCCGCCATCGGCATAGATCGACGGCTCGGGCGAGCGGTCGAGCTCGAGCCGGCCGCGGGGGCGGGTCGATTTCGGCATGTGCCATGCGCGGTCGAGCTGTCCCTGCACGCGGGTAAGCCTGCGGCCATGATAGTCGAGGACCGCATGGACCGGATCGTCGAAAACCGCGTCCACGTTGAGGAAGCAATCGTCGTCGATCTTCATCATGTGGCTGTAGGCGGTCTGGTGGAGCACCCAGTCGATCGCGGCCAGCGTCTTCTGCGGCAGCCCCTCGTAATCGTCGGGGGCGTCGAGATGGACGATTTCGTCCTCGCGCTGCCCGTCGCCGTCGCCCACCACGACGACATGCGGGATGCCCCGCGCCTTGAGCCGGTCGAGCCAGGCCGTGCGAAGCGCGGGGATCCGCGTGTCGAGATGCGCGCGGCAGGAAAATACCACGACGATCGTGTCGTGCGGCGGCAGCGGTGCTTCCGGCCCCGCCTCCATGCCGGGCAGGAGCGCGGGCAGCGCCTGCGCTACGGAGCCGGGATCGGCGGGCGGTACCGTGCCGGGACAGGCCATGTGCCTGAGCAGCGCGACCGGCCCGGCGCGGTCGGGATCGGCCGTGCCCGCAGGGCCGAGGCGCATCCGTCGCCAGCGGTTCGCATCGGGATTGTCCGCGAAGATGGCGAGGGCATCCTCGATCCGCTCAGCCGCCGCGGCCGGATCCGACAGGGTGTCGAAGGCCGAACGAACCGAGGCAAGCCCGGATGGCGGATCGCCAATCGCGTCCCAGAAGGCCGTCGATAGTCCGTATGTCGCGAGAATCCGACCGACCGTCTCCGGTTGCGCCTGTGCGAGCCGGGCTGCCGCCGCGGCGAGCCGTTCGCAGGGCACGCGACCCCAGTGGTCGTCCGCGCGGTTCTGCCCGAAATCAAGAAAGGCGTCGACGATCCGCTCGCGCACTGCCGCGGGCAGATCGTCGTGTGTCAGTGCCTCTTCGAGGAGGAAGGCGAACGGTGGCGTCACGATCCAGCCCGGCCCCGGCTCCTCGAGCGTATCGAGCGCACGGCCGAGATCGTCCCACTCCCCCCGGTCGAGCAGGAAGGGCAAGGCGGCTGAGGCGGTCCAGGGTGCCTCAAGCCCCTCGATGGGCCCGAGCCCCGCTTGGCGTGCCGCCAAGAGGAGCGCTTCGGGCTTGTGACCGGGCCCCGTGAAGACGTCCGAGAGGCCGAGGAAGAAGCCCTGCAGCAGCGCTCTGGGCAGGCAGGATTGTGCAAGGAGCCGCGCAGCATCGGCGGGCGGATCGGCGCGAAGCCCCTGCACCACGCGGGCCACGGCCAGATCGACGAGCCCCGTTGCGGGCGGCGCGACGGGCGGGGTGCCCGGCGCGGGCGAGGGGCCTTCGGCCAGGAATCCATCGAGCCGGTAGAACCGCGCCAGATCGCCGAGCGCCGCACGGGCGGCGGGCGAGAGGTCGGGCTCGAGCCCCGCGAAGCGCACATGCTCGATCACGAGGGTCGCCGCCTCCACATCGCCGCGCAGGCCGGGCTCGGAAAGCGCGGCCTCGACACGGATGCGGACGTCCTCGCGCGTGATCGCGAGCGGGCCGAGGACGCGTCGCCCGTCCTCCTCCACGACCGAGAGGCGCAGCGCGCTCGCCCCCTGCCAGAGCCGCCCCGGCAGGGCCGCCCGGACCTCGCGCGCGCCGTCCCGGGGCCGTACGACAAGGTGCGGAGCCTCAAGGCCCGGGATCTCGAGCGCGAGCGCGCCCGCCGCGCCGGGCACGCGGCCCCGCAGGACGAGCCGCGGATCGAGGGTCAGGCCTTCCCCCGGGACAGGGTCCTCGGCGCGGGCGACGCGGAAGGTCGCGGCCTCTATCCCGCCTTGCGGATCGGCCATCGCGATCCGGTCGAGCCCGCCGAAGACGCGGCCCGGAAAACTGCGGATCCCGCGTCCGTCGCGCGACAGGCGGATGCGGTCCGGTGCGATGTCGATCCCGATCTCCATCGGCCCCTCGACGGGCCCCAGCGGCAGGACGCGCGGACGTGCCCATGCGCCGCCGCGGCGGTCGTTGACGACGATCCGCGCGCCCTCTCGCTGAAGCGAGAGGTGAAAGATCACATCGCGTCCCGCCCCGTCGAGAAGGCCAAGATTGGCATAGCCCTTCGCCCCGTCGACCCGCGCCGTGAAGCGCAGCGAGACGGCCCCGCCCTTCGGCACGCGGATCATGGAATCGATGTCGTCGGGGCCCTTGCGCCTCAGCGCGAAGAGATCGCCGAGGGCGCGGCGCGGATCGCCGAGCGCGCGGGCCCCGTCGAAGAGTTCGGCCATCGGGCTCGGCATATCGGGATCGAGAACCGCGCCCGGCCCGCCCAGCCGCCGGCGCAGGATCGCCGCGCGCACGCCTGCGAGAAAGCGCAGCCGTGCAAGCCGCGGGACCGGACGCGGGGCGCGTGCGATCTCCTCCCAGAGGGCGCGCGCGAAGACCCTTCGCCGCCAGTCCGGCGGCAGGCGCGCGACGAGGCTCGGCGGCAGGCCCGCCACGTTCGCGTCGTACACGCGCACGAGCCGGCCCGCATCGGGTGCGCGGAGCGGGTCGGCCACGACGATCCCCGCCCATCCGAGCATGGCGATCCGCGCCTCGGGCCCCGCGGCGGTCATCGCCACGCGCCACGCCCCGCGCGGCCCCGCGGCAAAGACGGGGCCATCCGCAGGCAGGGCCGCGCGGGCGACGATCATGGCCGAGAGATGCGGGCGCAGTTCGTCGAGACCGGGGATCGCGGGCGGCAGACCCGCCGGCCCCGGCACGACGGAATGATGGAGCGTTCCCTCCGCATCGAGATGCGGCATCACACCGAGCGTCGCCCCACCCGCGATCATCGCGTCGGCCATCTGTTGCAGCGCGCCGGGCATCGGTCTGTCGCCGGCCTCGAGGATCTGGACGAAGCGGCCGCGCGCCTCGGACAGACCCCGGTCGCGCGCGGCGTCGGGGCCGGGGGCCTCGTGGACGATCACGCGCGCCTCGGGATGGGTGGCGGCAAGCGTGCGGGCGGTCTGCGCCTGCGGCTCCGGCACGACGATCAGCACCTCGCGGCCCGGCCCGTGCTGGGCGGCGAGCGCGGCGAGGCTCGCGTCCAGATCGCCCGATCCGTTCCAGGGGATCACCACCGAGAGCGGCAGCGCGTCCGAGAGTTCGAGCGCGAAGGAACGCGCCACATCCGGATCCCAGTCAGGACTGTAGGCGAGGCCGCGTTCGGCGAGGTAGTCGCGTGCCCCTCGCATGTAGCGCGCGCGCCGGTCCGGGTCGCGCAGCGCGGTCGTCCGCTCGAAGATCAGGCGGCTCGCGATGTTCTCGAAAGCTTCCGCGCCGTGGGACTTCGTGTCATCGATGAGCCCGCGCAGATCGTCGAGGACGGCGAATTGCTCGGAGACGCGGTCGTCGTCCTGCGCGGTGATCTGTCCCGCCCGTCCGCGCGTCTGGATATAGAGCGGCTGCGGCAGATGCGCGATCCGGGTCGCGCGCGCGGCCGCGCGCCAGTAAAATCCGTGATCCTCGAACCAGGTGCCTTCGGGAAAGCGCAGCCCCTCGATGAGGGTCCGGCGATAGAGCTTGTTCCAGGCCGAGGGGAAATGCCGCGCGACTTCGCGCCAATCGCCCAGGGGATAGCTCCTCGGGCCCGCATGGGCAGCCAGGTCGGCCGCACCGTGGATCGCCGAATGCATGGATCCCTGGGCGGGATTGTCGGGATCGTCGTGGCGGAAGCGGATGGCGCAGGCGACCCAGTCGGCACCCGAAACGTCGAGCGCGCGCGCCATCTGCCACAGGAAGTCCGGGGCCACGCGATCGTCGCCGTCGACGAAGGCGACAAGATCGCCCTGCGAGAGGTCGAGCCCCGCATTGCGCGCGCCCGAAAGCCCGCGATTGTCCTGCGAGACCAGCCTGAAACGCGGATCGTCGCCGATCGCCGTGCGCGCCCGCGCGGCGCTTTCGTCGCGCGACCCGTCGTCGATCACCAGCACCTCGAAATTCGGGTGGGTCTGGGCGCGGAGCGCGTCGATGCAATCGGCCACATGATCCTCGACGTCGAAGACCGGCACGATCACCGAAATCATCTGCGGGGGGGCCTCGCGCGACATGGGGGATGCTCTAGGGGTACCGGGCACCGCAGGACAAGGGGAAAGTCAGGCCATTTCCGTTGAGCCCTGCCGTATCGGCGGATATGCCCCGACCATGAGCCCTGCCACCCCGCCCCCCGAACAATTCGTCTTCGTCATGGCCTATGGCCGGTCGGGATCGACCTTGATCCAGGCGCTCCTGAACGCGCTTCCCGATACCTGCATCCGCGGCGAGAATGGCGGCGCGCTGAACGGGCTGCATGCGAGCTGGCGGCGCATCGCGCATACCGCGCAGCTCGAGGGAGCGCGGGGCGGGCCCGCGACGGCCCCCGACACGCCCTGGTTCGGGGCCGAGGCGACGGAGCCCCGCGGCTACGCGCGTGCCCTGGGCGCGGCCTTCACCCGGCACGTGCTGGCCCCGCCCCCGGGTACGCGGCGCGCGGGCTGCAAGGAGATCCGCTTCCACGAGGGCCCCGGCGGCTGGAGCGACGTACTGCCCTTCGAGGGACCGGGGGGCTTTCGCGATCTCCTCGACTTTCTGACGTCGGCCTTTCCGGATGCGCGCTTCGTGCTCAATTCCCGCGACCGGGAGGCCGTGGCACGGTCTGGATGGTGGCGGCAGGTGCCGCAGCCGCGGATGGTCGAGGTTCTGGGCCGGATCGACGCGCTCTTCGACCAGGCGGCGGAGGCGTTTCCGGACCGGGCGATCCGGCTGCGCTACGACGATTACGCCGGACATCCCGACGGCTTCGCACCGCTCTTCGCGCATCTGGGCCTGCCCTTCGACCGCGACCTCGCGGCCCGCGTCCTGGCGAAGCCGCTGGGCCATTCGGGGGTCTGAGCGCGTCTGGCCTTGGGCCTTCGGGGCGTGCATAAGGCGGCCAGACGACCAAGACGGATCCCATCCCATGCTTCTGAGCTTCGAGCGGCGTTTTCTCTTCGTGGCCAATACCAAGACCGCCTCGACCTCGATCGAGACGGTGCTGCGCCCGCACGCGACGATCGTGCGGGCCGAGACGCCCAGGCGCAAGCATGTGGGGCTGTCGGTCGCGCTGGAGGAATATCGCGGCGATTTCGCGCGCGCGGGCGTGTCGCCGGGCGGTGTGCTGAAATTCGGCGTGATGCGCGATCCGATCGACTGGATCACCTCTTGGTATCGATACCGGCGCGGCAACGCGGTCGAGAGTCCGCTTCCGGCCGACATGGATTTCGCCGCCTTCTGGACGCGCGCCGACTGGAACATCAAGAGCCCCAAGGGCGTGCCCTATCTGCAGCGCCGCCTCTTCTGCGAAGGCGAGACCACGCTGGCCGACGTGATCATCCCCTATCCCCGCCTGTCCGAGACCTTCGCACGGATCTGCAAGGGCCTCGGCATCGCGGTGGGGGACCTGCCGCAGGAGAACCGCTCGCGCCTGCGCGAGACCGAGGGGCTGAGCCCCGAACTTCGCGAGGAGATGCGGGACTTCTACGCCGCCGATTACGCGCTCTGGGACCGGCTCGACGAGATCAACGCACCCGCGCTCGCCCGCCTTGAGGAGGGCGATTACGCGCCCCGGTAAGGGGCAGGATCAGAACGGCGACTTCGGAAAGACCGGCGGAGGAGTGCCGTCCGCGAAGGCCGCGTTGAGCATCGCCGCCGCATCGAGCGCCTCGCGGATCGTCACGTCCATGTCGAGATAGCGATAGGTGCCGAGCCGGCCCAGGAAGGTGACACCGCGCGCGGCTTCGGCGGCCGCCACGTAATCGCCCAGCAGCGCCTTCTCGTCGACGAGGCGGATCGGGTAATAGGGCGTGTCCCCGGGCCCGCATTCGCGGGAGAACTCGCGGAAGCAGATCGTCTCCTCGTGGGTTTCCCACGGCGCGAAATGCTTGTGCTCGGTGATGCGGGTGAAGGGCACCTCGGCATCGCCGTAATTCATCACCGCGCAGCCCTGGTAGTCGCCCGTTGCGCGGAACGGTTCGAAATCGAGCGTGCGATATCCCAGACGCCCGCGATCGTGGCCGAAATACGCGTCGAGCGCACCTGTCCAGAGCACGTGATCGGCGCGCGACGCATGAGCCTCGTCGAAGGGCGTCGAGAGATGCACGTCGATATTCGGATGGTCGAGGATTGCCTCGACCAGCGCGGTATAGCCGTGCTCGGGCATGCCTTGGAAGCGATGGGCGAAGTAATCGTCGTCGTAATTGAACCTGAGCGGGAGGCGCTTCAGGATCGAGGCGGGCAGGGCGCGTGGCGAACAGCCCCACTGCTTCTCGGTATAGCCTTTGAAGAACGCCTCGTAGAGTTCGGGCCCGACGAAGCGCAGCGCCTGTTCCTCGAAGCTCTGCGGATCGTCGATCGACGTGTCGGCACGCGCTTCGATGAAGGCGCGCGCCTCGTCGGGGCGCATCGTCGCCCCGAAGAACTGGTTGATCGTGTGCAGGTTCACCGGCAGCGAGAAGACCGATCCCTGCGAGGTCGTCTTGACGCGGTTCTTGTAGGGTTTGAACGGCGTGAAGCCGTTCACGTAATCCCAGACCCCTTCGTCGTCGGTATGGAAGATGTGCGGCCCGAAGGTATGGACCATCACGCCCGTCTGCGCGTCGCGCGCGGTATGGCAATTGCCCGCCACGTGATCCCGCGCCTCGATCACCGTCACGCGGTGGCCGGCCTCGGCCAGCGCACGGCCCGTGACGGCCCCCGACAGGCCCGCGCCGACAGACAGGATCTCCATGGCCATGCTCTTTCCCCGCATCCCGAATTCGCGGTTCCCTCTAGGATCATTGTCCCGCCTCTGCAACGAAGGGTGCAGCAGGGCGCGCGTTAACCCTTCGTTTACCGTGCCCGGCCATGCTCCGGTCCGCCGGAGCACCGGCTGCAAGGAAAGAGGGCCGAATGGCGAAGGATCCTGCGGGGCCGACATTGCGCGCGCGGATCGGAGCCTGGATCGCGGGGGAACCCGCACGCGGCCGCCCCGCTCGCAAGCCCGGGCGGCAGGGCGCGATCGCGCGACCGGCAGCCCCGCGCCACGGCGGATTCTCCGACGATTACGAACGGGGCCTGCGCGATCTCGAGGCGCGGTCGGTCCCGCCGGGTGTCGAGACCGAGCCGGCCTTCAGCCCCCGCTACGAGCGCAACGCCCGCCTGTCGGAAGAGGCCTCGGCCGGCGGCGGGCTCGTGCGGCAGCCCGATGGCAGCCTGCGCCCGCATTACTGGGGCCATCGCGAGAGGCTGCGTCAACGCTTCCTCAAGGGCGGCCACGAGGCGATGCCGGATTACGAGCTTCTGGAACTCATGCTCTTCGATGCGATCCCGAGGATCGACGTGAAGCCGCTCGCCAAGCGGCTGCTGGCCGCGTTCGGCGATCTCAACGGCGTCGTCGCGGCCTCCGAGGCGAGCCTGATGCGGGTCGAGGGCGCGACGCCCAAGGTACATCTGCAGTTGCGCCTGGCCGAGGCATTCGCCCACCGGATGGGACGGAGCCGGATCATGAACCGCCAGGTCCTGGCCTCCTGGGGGGATGTCGTCGCGCATTGCCGCACCACGATGGCGCATCGCAACATCGAACTCTTCCGCGTGCTCTTCATGGATCACAAGAACACGCTCATCGCCGAGGAGGAGCTGGGCGAGGGAACGATCGACCACGTGCCGGTCTATCCGCGCGAGGTGGCGCGCCGCGCGCTCGAGCTCAACTCGAACGCCATCATCCTGGTGCACAACCATCCCTCGGGCGACCCGAGCCCCAGCCGGGGCGACGTGGAGATGACCGAACGTGTCATCCGCGCCTGCGCCGCGCTCGAGATCACCGTCCACGACCACATCATCGTCGGCCACGAAGAGGTCGTCTCGCTGCGTGCCGAGGGGCTCATCGCGCCGGAGCCCGCGATCGCCTGACGGATGATCCGAGGTGGGCCACGAAACCTTCCCGGGTAGCGCGGCATTGCCTTGTCGAACGCCCGTCCTGCACCGACCGGAGGTCCGCCCGGATGACCGACGACCAGACGCCCTCGATCCTCGTCTTCGACGTGAACGAGACGCTGCTCGACATCCGGACGCTCGAGCCGCTCTTCGAACGTCTCTTCGGCGATCGGCGGATCCTGCGCGAATGGTTCGCGCAGCTCGTCGTCTATTCGCAGAGCATGACGCTTTCGGGGCTCCATACCCCGTTCGGAGAGCTGGGCCTCGGAGCATTGCGGATGACGGGCGAGATCCACGGCGTCGAGATCGCCGAGGCCGATCTCGACGAGATGAAGGACCGTATGGGCTCCATGCCCGCGCACGAGGACGCGGCACCCGCGCTCTCGCGGCTCAGGGAGGCGGGCTACCGCCTCGTCACGCTGACGAACTCACCGCCATCGCCGGCACCCACACCGCTCGAACGGGCGGGGCTCGCGAACTTCTTCGAGCGCTCCTTCAGCGTCGAGGCGGTCGGCCGCTTCAAGCCCGCACCCGAGACCTATGCCCATGTCGCGCGCGAGCTCGACGTGGAGATGTCCGATCTCTGCCTCGTGGCATGTCATCTCTGGGACACGCTCGGCGCGCAGGCGGCGGGCTGCGCAGGGGCCTTCGTGACGCGCCCGGGAAATGCCTTCCTCCCCGCCCCGAACCTGCCGGAACCCGACATCGTCGCGGCCGACATGCAAGATCTTGCCGGACAAATCCTCGGGCGGTGGCCCGCCCCCGGTGCGGCGCTCGGGGCCTGAAGGGTCAGCCCCCGAGCGCTGCGCGCGCGCGAGCGAGGCCGGTTGCCAGAAGCGCCTGCGCGCGATCCTCGCCGCGGGCCTCGGCATAGACGCGCAGCTCGGCGGCGTTTCCGGACATGCGCAGATGCACGATGTCGCCTTCTGGATGGATCATCCGCACGCCGTCGGTGAGGTCGAGCTCCACGCTCGTCCCGTCCCAGAAATCGGCGCGTGCCGCGGGATCGTCTTTCAGGCTCTCGATCCAGTCGGCGGCGCGGGGACGATCGACGTCCTGCAGCCTGTCGGCCGCGGTCACCCGAGGCGGAAGCGCGGCGACGAGCGCGGCCAGATCTTTGTCCGCCGCCTTCGCGGCGATGAGCGGGACGATCATCGGCAGAACCGCGTCGCGGGTCAGAAGCGCCTTCAGCCCGCCCGCGTCGAAGCCCAGGAGGAAACCTCCGTTGGGTTCGAACCCCACGACGGAGAGGCCACCGAGCTCGGCCATGCCGGCGATGACGAAGGGCGATCCGATCCGCGTGCGCAGCACCCCGTCGAAACCCAGATCCTCGATCAGCGTGTTCGCGGTCACGGGCGTCACCACGTGGGCCGCCCCCAGATGCCGCGCCGTCAGCGCGCCGAGGATGTCGCCGGGGATCACGCGGCCCGCCGCATCGGTCAGCAGCGGCCGGTCGGCATCGCCGTCGGTCGACAGGATCGCGTCGAGCCCGTGTTCCTCAGCCCATGTCACGAGATCCGCGCGCGTGGCATGGGCCACGGCCTCGGTATCGACGGGGATGAATGTCTCGGAGCGGGCAAGCTCGGTCACGCGCGCACCCATCGCCCGAAGAAGCCCCGCCAGCATGTCCCGCGCCACGCTCGAATGGGCGTAGAGGCCCAGATGCAGTCCCGAGAGCGCCTCGGCCCCGAAGGCATCGAGATAGCGCGCGGCATAGGCGTCGAGCGCGGCACGCGTCGTCTCGGGATCGCCGGGGGCCACCTCGGGGGGCAGGCCGGGCATCTCGCCCGCCGCCGCGTCGACGATCGCGGCCTCGTGGAGCTTGGTGATCTCCGCCCCGCCGCGAGTGTAGAACTTGAGCCCGTTGCGGTCGGCGGGGATGTGGCTGCCGGTGACCATGATGGCACCCGCATCGGTCTCGCGGGCGGCGAGGGCCAAGGCGGGCGTCGGCAGTGCGCCCATGCGGACGGGAACAGCCCCCGCGGCCGCGACGGCACGGGCGGCCATCTCGGCGATCGCGGGAGAGGAGGGGCGCAGATCCTCGCCGATGAGCACGGTCTCGCCCGCGTCGCAGGCGGTGACGAAGCCCGCCACATGGCGCGAGACGACATCCTCGGTCAGCGCCACGACGAGGCCGCGCAGGCCGGACGTTCCGAATTTCGGGGCCTCGATGGGATCAGCTGCGGGCATAGACGTCCTCGTAGCGCAGGATGTCGTCCTCGCCCAGATAGGATCCCGTCTGCACCTCGATAAGGACCATCGGGAGCTTGCCCGGGTTCTCCATCCGGTGGACGGCCCCGAGCGGGATGTAGACGCCCTCGTTCTCGGTGACGAGCTTCACCTCGTCGTCGATCGTGACGCGCGCGGTGCCCTCGACCACGATCCAGTGTTCGGAGCGGTGATGGTGGCTCTGCAGGCTGAGCGCGGCACCGGGATGGACCACGATGCGCTTGACCTGGAACCGCCCGCCGAGGACGAGGCTCTCGTACCAGCCCCAGGGGCGGTAGTCGCGCGGCAGGGTCTTGGCCTGCTTGTGGCCGCCCTCGTGGAGCTTGGCCACGGCCTGCTTGACCTCCTGCGTGCGGTCCTTGTGGGCGACGAGCACGGCGTCGGGCATGGCCACCGCCACGATATCCTCGAGCCCGATGCCGACGATCGCCTGGTCGGGATTCTCCGAGCGCAGAAGCGAATTGGTGCAATCCATCGCGATCGCGGGTCCCGAGACCGCGAGGCCGTCCACTTCGGTCTCGCGCCAGACGGCGCGCCAGTCGCCCAGGTCGGACCAGTCGCCGCGATAGGGCATGACCGAGAGGTTGTCGGCCTTCTCCATCACCGCGTAATCGACCGAGATCGGCGTGATCTGCGACCACGGTGCCGCGTTGAGACGCAGGAAGCCCAGATCCTGACGTCCCTCCGCCACCGCCGTCTCGACATGCGACAGGACCTCGGGCGCATGGTCCGCGAAGGCCTGGCGCATCACGTCGGCGCGGAAGAGGAAGATGCCCGCGTTCCAGAGATAGCGGCCGTCCTCAAGCATCCTTTGCGCCGTCTCGGCGTCGGGCTTCTCGACGAAGCGTGAAAGCGGCCCCGCGCGGCCCTCCTCCGGCTGACCCTCGAGCTCGAGATAGCCGTAGCCCGTCTCGGGGCGGTCGGGCGCGATGCCGAAGGTCACGATACGACCCTCGCGCGCGGCGGGAGCGGCCGCGGCGATCGTCGCGGCGAAGCCCTCGACATCGGGGATGAGATGGTCCGACGGTGCCACGAGGACCAGCGTCTCGGGGCCGGCCTCCATCGCGCGGAGCGTCGCGGCGAGGACCGCAGGAGCCGTATCACGACCCTCGGGCTCGATCAGGACGGGGCCCGGATCGATCCGCCGCTGCGCGAGCTGCTCGGTCACGATGAAGCGGAAATCGTCGGTCGTCACCACGATGGGGGCCGCGAAACCCGGCCCCGCCAGGCGTTCGGCCGAGGCCTGGAAGAGGCTCGTCTCGCCGATGAAGGGGGCGAACTGCTTGGGATAGCTCGCCCGGCTCAGCGGCCAGAGCCGGGTGCCCGACCCTCCCGACAGGATCACGGGAACGATGTCGGTCTGGGGATCGGACGGCGAAGATGGCATGGGACGGGATCCTCGTGGTTCGGCGATGCGGCCCCTCGGGGCCGGCTGCGAAAAATCGGCTCGGACGGCACATGCCGGACGGGCGCACGCGCCGCGTTCCCTCCAATGGCGGAAGGAGCGAGGATGCACACCTGCCGTTCTGGCCTCGCGGATGGCCGTCCACGGCCTCCGCTATGCCGAAGCCCGGCCGGTTTGTCGAGCGCGTCCTGTCGGTTCTATTGCCAGCTATTGCACCGACAGGACACGCCCGGAAAGAAGGCCTTCTCCACCAGTGATGCCGTTGCTCCCTTGAAGATGCCCAGCACCGTAATCCATCCATGGAGAAGGAACGCGCCATCAGATCCTTTCGAAGACCTTTCGATGGCGGGCCTCGACGCGACCGCAATGACCGGCGGACCAAACTGACCGGGAAGGCGCAGAATATTGCGGTCGAGCCGGATCTCGATCTTCGCGGTGGGCGCCGTCGTCGGATCGGTCGCGGCGGTCTGCATCCCGTTCGCGGCCAATCGTCTGTCCGCGGCGAAGCACGCGCGCATCCCCCTCCTCTTCGAGACCTTCCGACCGGCGGGGGCTGACGCGCAAGATCAAGGACCGTCTCGGCCTTGCCCGGTTTCTGCCGGCATCGATGCTGGAGGTCGTGCTCCCCGCCATCGTGCCCGTAGGGTTGAGCGGGGCTGCGGCCTCCGCTGCAAGAAGCCGGAAGGAGGGCCGCTTCCTAACCTCCGGTAGATCGTTTAGGGACGGCCCAAAGCGGGATCGAGGCGGAAATGTCGAGTTTTTCGGAACGTTTGAAACGCACGGCGTTGCGTACAATCGCGACTGGACACCAGATCGCCCTGCCGGTCTTCGATGGCAGCGACGCGGCTCGCTGGCGCGTGCGCGAGATCGCCACGCTACGCCTGAGCGCCATGCGGGCGGGCGCGAAGCTCGGGCAATGGGGGAGGGCGGACCGGCTCGTCGTTGTTCTGGGGCGCGACGCCGATGGCGTGGCGGCCTTTCTCAACACCCATCCCCTGGCGCGGGTGGTCCCGTCCTTCGACCTCCCGGCGCTTCTTGGTGCGGAACTGTCTCCCGCGCGGATCGCCGCGCTTATCCGGCTCTACGCTCGCGCCTTCCGCGAGACCGGCGGGCGCTGGGACCGCTGGCGGATGGGCAAGGTGGCGTCCGGCCTCGAACGCGAGGTTGTCTGCCTCGGGGCAGCCTGGCCGCACGATCTGCCAGATGACGCCGCCGCGCGGATCTCGAAACTCGCCCGCGCCGTCGCCCCACTGAAACTCGTCGTCGTTGATACCGGCGGGGCGGAACATCTGCGCGATCGCGTGGCCCCCGCCGAGTGGCATGAGTCCTCTCCCGCGGCGATGGGTGGTGATGCAGAGCTGAGCGATGCGCTTTTGCACGTGGCGGGTCTTCCACGGGCAGCGATACCCGCGCAAGCCGCCCCGGATGCAGGGATCTCGATTGAGCGGGTACATGTGATGTCGTGCCTCTCGGCGACATACGATCTGCCGCTTCTGGAGCATTTCCTCGGACATTACACTACGCTCGGCGTGCCGCCCGCGAACATCCACCTCATTCTCAATGCGGGCGAAGCGGATGCGCCGGGCATGGCGCGCGCGAGAGAGATTTTGTCGCGATGGGGCGCGGCCGAGCCCGAGCTCTGGATCGGGCCCTATTCCAGCACCGCGATGTGGGAGCGCCGGCGCAATCTGCAATGCGCGCGCACGACGCTCGGGGATTGGGTCATCAGCGCCGATGCCGACGAGCTTCACGTCTATTCCGCCGGACTTCGCGAGACGCTCCGCGCGCTCAGGCATCACGAGGCCGACTGGCTGCAGGGGCCGATGATCGACCGTGTGGCCCCGGGCGGGCGGCTCGCCGCCGTGGAGCCTGACACACCCCTCTGGGAGCAGTTCCCGGTCGAGGGCGATCTCATGTGCCAGATCAGCCGGAAGTCCGAGTACAAGGACGGTGGCGGCACGGTGAAGGCGATGCTTCTGGCCGCGCATCTCGTGCCGGGTCTGGGGGGGCACGGTGTGATCCGCGCCGAATGCGCCAAACGCGCCGAAGAGATGGCGTCCGCCCACGACATCGATCTCGATCGTCCCCGATCGGCCGACGAACGGGCCCTCGCTCGCGCCAGGGCCTGGCAGCCCGCGCCGCTCTGGGGCAGCAATATCGGCGGCCATCCCAGGATTACCGATCCGGTTTTTCGCCTGTCGTTTCCTGCCTATGTCGCACATTTCAAATGGCGCGACGTCCTCATCGACGAACTCACGCGACGGCGGGCCTCGGGACTGCAGACCGAGGCCGCGACGCGATATTCAGGGCAATTGCAGGATTTCCTCAAGGATCGCGGAACGATCGACTTGTCGCGCATGGCGATCAAGCGCGACTGGCACCGCCCCCGGGATTGGACCGCGCAGATCGCCCATCTGCGGGCCGAAGCAACCTCGCGCGAGACGGGCCGCTATCCGCGCGCGCTCTGGCAATGGCCCAAGGCGGCTGATGGCTGGCATGTGCGGCAGTTGAGCTTCGGATCGGCGAGCGGCACCGCCCATTTCCACAGCTATTACGACATTCCGGTCCTCGACCGGTCCGAAACTCGCGTGGCGGCGATGCGTCTGGACATCCCCGAACGCCCGCCGGAGGCCGGGGATCGCGTCACGGTCGGCACCGTCGCGCTCGACGGAACGGGCTTCACGGAAATCGCCGAGACTGCCGCCTGGAGCTGGCAACAGGGCGCGATGGCACAGTTCCTGCCCGGCAGCGAAGACAGCCTCGTCTGGAACGACCGGGAGGGAAGCGATTTCGTGGCCCGCATCCATGACGGATCGGGAATTCGCAGCCTCGACCGGCCAGTCTACGCGCTTGCGCCTTCGGGCGAGGCGGCACTCAGCCTCGATTTCGCGCGGCTCGATGCGCTCAGGCCGGGTTACGGATATGCCGGAGGCCATGCCGATCTCTCCGAACCCGCGCCGGCAGGGGACGGTATCTGGCGGATCGATCTCGAAAGCGGTGCGTCGCGGCTGATCCTGTCGCTCGCACGGGCGCGCGAGGCGCTCCTCGCCATTCTCGGCACCGACGAGCGGGCCGAGCACGAGGGCGCGGGCTATGCCTACTGGTTCAACCATTGCAAGATCGCGCCGGGGGGCGCGCGCTTCACGGTCAAGCTGCGCTGGCGCAAGCCCGGCGGCGGCTGGAACGGGACGATGGGTGTGAGCCTGACCTGCGGCATGGAGGGAGAGGATCCCCGCATCGTGGCGCGCGCCACCTCGCATGTCATCTGGCTAGACGACCGGCAGCTTTATTTCTGGAACCAGGGGGCGGGATACGTGGCGCTGAAGGACGACGCGGAGCTGAGCTGGCCGCGCGAGACCGAGATCTTCGATCGCCGCCACTTCGCGGCCAATGTGCATCTGCGCCACATCCCCGACGATCCGAACCGCATGGTCTTCGACACGCCCTATGCCGAGGAGGTCGAACTCAAACTCTTCGACCGCGAGACCGGCCAGGTCATGCCCATTGCCCGCTGGGGCGGCCACCTGCCCGCCAAGGGGCCCTATCGCTGCGATCTGCATCCCGTGCCGTCGCGCGACGGAGGGCGGATCATCGTCTCCTCGCCCGCCGACGGGCGGCGCCAGATCTACGTGGCGGAGCGGACATGACGGGCCCGATCGTCCTCACACTCCTCGTGCGCGACGAGGCCGACATCGTGGGCGACATGCTGCGCTTTCATCTGCGCGCCGGCGTCGACCACGTGATCGCCATGGACAATGCCTCGACCGACGGGACGAGCGACATCCTGCGCGATTTCGAGGCGATGGGCGTGCTCACCCGGGTCGATCAGCCCTCGGACAGCTACCTTCAGGACGTCTGGACGACCGAGATGGCGCGAATGGCGCTGGAGGATCTCGGGGCGGCATGGGTGATCCCTTCCGATGCGGACGAGTTCTGGATGCCCGACGATGCGGGCGCGGATCTGCGCGACGTGCTGGCCGCGGTGCCCCCCGACGTGCCGCTCGTCTCCTGCGCGCGGGCGAACCTCTTTGCGCCCTGGGAGGAGATCGAGACGCTCGGCTGGCGCGACGCCCTCGTCTGGCGCGCGGTCGCGCCCGCCCCCCTGAGCCCGGCCCGCCTGCGCGATCCCGCGCCGCTGGAGCAGCCCTTCGCCCAGGGCCACATGCCGCCCAAGGCGATCCTGAGGCCCGAAGCCGTCACCCGTATCGGCCGCGGGGCGCATCCTCATGACGTCGACCTGCGTGGTGAAGGCAGGGCCCGCGACGTGCCCGTCACCATCCGCCACGCCCCCTTCCGCGACCGCGGGGAAGTCGCGGCCTCGGTCGCGCGGATCGGGCGGGCCATCGCCGCCGATCCCACGGCCGGGCCGGACGTCTCGGCCAAGTATCGCCGCTGGCACGCCATGGCCGAGACCGGGGGCATCGATGCCGTCACGGCCGAGATCATGCCGGCCCCCGAGGCCATCGCCCGCGACCGGATGGCGGGCCTGATCCGGCCCGACAGTCGCCTGTCGGAGGCGGTCGTCCCGCGTGACGGCAGCCATGCCGCACGGCTGGCGCTGTCGGCGGCGGGGGGCGGCCCGGATCGCATCTGGCAAGACTCCGCGGGGCCGTCGGTGCCGGTTCTGCTCGCGGGGGGAACCCATGCCGCGCGCGGGCGTGTGGCCGCGCGGCTGAAGGGTCTCGGCGTGCGCGAGATCGCTCTCCCGGTCGAGGCCCCCGTCGACTGGCAGGCGCGGATCGCGGCGATCCTGCGCGCGATGGGGTCTGAACCGCGCGAGCCGCTCCTGGCCGAGCTGCGCGCGAGCCGACGAATGCACGAGGGCGGCTGGCACGGACTGCTTATCGACGATCCCGAGATCACCGGTGCCCGGTCCCTCTGGCGGGCATTTGCAGCGGAGGGCGAGGTCGCACCCGCGCTGATCCTTCTGGCCGATGCCGACACCGATACGGGCGGAGGCGAGGCGGTATCGGAGCTGGAGGCCCAGAGCCGCGACATGCCGCGTCTCGTGGCCTCCAGCTCCGATCTGCTCGGTGCGGCCCCCGAGCGGCTGCACGCGGCGATGGCGTGCCTGGGGCTCTGGGTGCCGCTCTCGGTCGCGCTGACCTCAGCGCCCGTCGCGACCGAGAGGGCCGCCCCCGCGCCGGATCTCCTGCGCGCGGGCTGGGGGCTCGCGCCCTAATCGGGCGCGCGGCCCCAGATCGGGACCGCCTCCCGCTCGAGCCGCGCGCGTTCGATCCGGGCAAGGCGCGCCCGGGCCGCCATCGCATCGCCCCGTGAGGCTCCGAGCGCGCGTCGCCAGACCCTGAGCGCCGATCGCGCGGACCATGGCAACGCCGCTTCCGCCAGCCAGGCCCTGAGCTCTGGCGGAAGGCGGTCGTATTCCCCCATGGGATCGACGGATCGAGGGCCGCGGCGCAGGCTGGTGCGTGCATTG
The DNA here is from genome assembly GCF_032931615.1 of Palleronia sp. LCG004. NCBI lineage: Bacteria > Pseudomonadati > Pseudomonadota > Alphaproteobacteria > Rhodobacterales > Roseobacteraceae > Palleronia > Palleronia sp. LCG004. The sequence continues at coordinate 60,817 of NZ_CP136763.1, read as the reverse complement.
GCGCGGCAGGCAATCCGGACGGGGCTCAATGCGCCATCATCTCGCGCGCGACGGCCTCGCCGTCGAGATCCGCGGGGTAGTATGTCGGCCAGTTGGTTACCTCCTCGAGCAGGGCGGCGCGGTCGTCGCCCCAGTAGAGGTGGTAGTGATCCGCATCCCACGGCGCGATGGCATGGTCGCTGAACTGGATGTAGCCGGGAGCCGCGTCGTCGCCTTCGACCTTCTCGAAGACGTAGCGCACGCCGCGATTGCCGGCCTCGTAGGTCAGCACCTCGTAGCCGTCATCGGCATAGCGGCCCATGACCGGCTCTCCGTTCTCGAAGAACGTCACCTCGTCGCCTGCGATCACGATGCGGTCCGTCCCGGTCGCATAGCCGGTCTCGTAATAGGCGGTGTAATCCGCGACGCTCCGGTCGCCATGGGCGGCCTTGTGCTCCATCACCGGGTCGAGCGTGCCGTCGCGCAACAACGGATAGACCGATTGCCACTCTCCCTCCCAGTCCGACAGGGCACGCGGATGGATCTGGTCGTCGTCGAAATGGCCAGAAGCGACGTCGTCGTCTCCGTGATCATGTGCATGGTCATGATCGTGGTCGTGCGAATGGGAATGGCCGTGATCCCCGGCCGCCTCTCCGCCGCCGGTCTGCGACAGGGTGGGCGTGGCGAGAAACAGGACGGCACCGGAGGAAAGGATGCCGATGGCACGGGCGAGAGAGGTCCGCATGAAGATGTTCCCTGATCTTGAAGATGCATTTAAATGTTACGTTATGACGTAACATTTTTGGAGTAGCGCAAAAATACCGCCCCCTGCAACCGCATCGCGTGGAAAGAAATCCTAACGGCGCAGGAAACGCCTCAGAAGGGAATGTCGCGCGGGCGGATCCGGAACGGGCACGGGGGCAGGCACCGGAGCCGCGTCGAGCCGCGCCCGCAGGCTCCCGATCGAGCGATGGACCGCCGGGAGGAGGGGCAAGGCGGCGTTGAGCCTGACCTGTTTCGCCGCGAAACCGTTGCCCCAGTCGCCTTGCCTCAGGACGCTGGCCCCCTCGGGCACGATATCGTCATAGAGCGCACGGGCGATCTCGTGCCAGGGGCCCTCGGCCGCATCGCGCGCCACATGCGCCCGGCGCAGGGACGCGTCGAGATGGTGCTTCTCGAACGCGTCGAGCCGTTCGGGATCGGGATCGAGACCCAGATGCGCGGCCGAGGTCTCGATCGTGGCGCGCGGCGCGTCGTAGAGCGCCTCGTGGCGCAGTACCAGGACCGGCTCGGTCCCGATCGAGCGGAGCACGGCATGCATGGTCACGGCCCAGAGCGCGCACATGGATTCGGTGTCGGTGATGACGGGAAATCCGTGCGGCCGGCGCCGGCTGCGCTGGACCTGGCTCAACGCCACCTCGGCGGGCGGACGCAACATCAGGATGTGGCGCGCCTTCCAGCCGAGATCGTCCATCACCGCGCTCCAGAAGGGCAGAAGCGTCGCCATCCGCGGATCCTTGAGCGCGGCGCGCGTCTCGCCCTCGAAGGCGGCGCGCAGGATCCCGGCCGCTTCCTCGCGCCAGGGTCGCAGATCGGGCGCGTCCCAATCGATCCGCGTCGCGTCGAACCCCCAATTGTCCCACGACGCCCCCAGATGGGCGAGCAGGCGATCGTCGAAGGCCACGACGTCGCCATGCTCGAACTCGCCCTTCGGGTTGTCTGGATTGGTGTGGTTCTGGAACCGCCCGAGCGCGCAACCCACATGGGACAGGCCCGCCGTCAGCAGCGAGGTCCCGGAGCGATGTACGCCCAGCACGAATGTCATCTGCATCTTCGAGGCCCCTTCGCGACGATCGGCCCCCTCATAAGGGCGCGGGTGGGCGGGCGGCAAGGCGTGGGTCAGACCATCGCGTCCGGAACGGGGTAGGGACGCTCCTCGGGGCGGCCGGAATTCCACAAGGGTCGGCCGGCCGCGACCTCGCCGAGGTGCCAGCCCGTCCAGGTATGACGATAGATCTGGCGGATCTCCGGCGTGGCCCCGGCTCCAATGGCTCCGGCACCTGACGTGGTGAGCGATCCGCCCCGTCGTCGGCCGAGCGTCAGCACACGGGCCAGACGCGGCGTCGCGGAGGCTCCGTATTCCAGTGTCACGCGCCGGAAGAATTCCCGGTCGGCCCCGATCCTGACGCTATCGAAGAAGCCCAGACGCTCGAAGACCTCGCGGCGCATCATCGTGGAATGAGGACAGCGTTCGACGATCTTGCCGCCGGGCGGGATCTCGATCGTCCCGTCCTCGAAGATCCTGAGCCAGTTCGACGAGGACATCGCCACGTCGGGCCGTTCCGTCATCAACGCCATGTGCGCCGAGAGGTGATCGGGGGTCCAGATGTCATCGGCGTCGCAAAAGGCGACGACATCGCCCCGCGCATGGGCGATGCCGAGATTCTTGGCCAGATACGTGCCACCGTTCAGCGCGGTCGAAAGCGGCCTGATCCGCGCATCGTCTCCGCCGATCGCCGCAATCCGCGCCCCCGTCGCATCGGTCGAGCAATCGTCGACGACAAGAAGCTCCAGGTTCCCCCAAGTCTGCGACAGGATGGACCGGATCGCCGTCTCGACATGAGCCTCGGCGTTGAAAGCCGTCATCACCACGCTCACGAGCGGACCGCCTGCGGTGGGGACCGGACCCGTGGGGGCAAGGCGGATCGTGTCGAACGCTCCGCCATGCATCTCGACCGCCAGGCCCATCTCCGCCAAGACGTTCTTCAAACATTCGGTCCCGCCTGTGCGGATCCGCGCGATATTGGCCAGATATGTACGGGCAAGCAAGCCGCAGCCCGGCCGCTCCTTGATCCTTCCGGCAAGGCTTTCGGCATCGTCGAGATCGCGGCGGGCAAGACAGGTCGCAAGCTCGATCGCGGCCCCGACCTTTCCGGCACGTCCCTCGTCTGCGCCGTGGCGGTTCAGAAGGGCACAAGCCGCCGATGGATCTTCGGCCGCGAGGATCCGTGCCTCCTGCACCACACGCCCGATGGCGTCTGTATCACGGCGCCGGGCAAGCGCGAGGGCCCCGGCAATGTCGCCGAGTTTGAACCGCGCCTGCGCGAGATCGACGAGCGCGGAGTCGCGCAGCGCGGGACCGAGAGCATCCGGCTCGGAGAGAAGCGCCTCGAGGTCTCCGGCGGCGCGCCGGAAATCCTGACAATGCAGCGCATGGGCCGCGAGCGCAGCGTGTCCGGCCCGCCGCACGGCCATATCGTGCGAAGCCCGCAGACGGAGCACCGCGCGCAGGGTCGGACGATCGAGAAAACGCGGCAGAACCGAAAGCACAAGATCCGTCAGCGCGGCCGGGTCGCGCCCCCGCGCCAGCCGCGCGACCGCCCGATCCATCGCACGCCCCGCCCGGTCCGGGTCGGTCCGCCAGAGCGCGAGGGCACGCACCAGATCGACAGGATCGTCGGCAAAGATCCTGCGTCGCAACGCGTGCATGACGCGCGACAGATTGTGCCTCACCTCTTGTCACCTCCTGAATACATGAGTTGCGCTTCCGTCACGCACTTTTGGAGGGTGGTACCGATCATGCGGCTGATCCTAGCTCTGCCACGCAGGATGCCGCAAGCCAGTCACCCCTGCTTGCGCCGGAACCGCCGTCTGGTATGAGTATCGGCAAAAGAGAAAGGGGTTGGAGTTGCTTGCTGCGGCTCCCGATATCAATCTCGCGGAGTTTTGTGCAGCCTGGATCTGGTGGCGGACGGGAATACCGTCGCGACGGTATCGGCACCGCCCCGCGAACATCAATGCGACGTCCCCCGAAGGGCCCGTTCGCTTGAAACGCAATCTGGAAACCCGATGCCCGAACCACGAAAGAACGCGCCGGAGGGGTATCCCCGCCTCAAGGTTTTTCATGCCGATCGGGATTTCCGTATCCTCGTCTTCCACGACGGCATCGACGCGATCCCGAGCCTTGCCGCATCGGGTCTTCTGACAGGGTCGATCTGCTATTTCACGTTTTCCTGGCATGTCTCGGAAAAGAGCCTCGATCACATCGCCAAGCGTATCTCGGAAGCGAATGACGCGCTCGGCAACGCGGAGGAGGCCCTTCGCCATGTTCGTTTCCTACTCAATTCGCGGGACGAATTTGACCGGGCCAGAACGCGATTTCCCGAGGAAACCTGCGTCTTCTTCAACAATGCCGCGCTTCTGAACGAACGGCATTTCCAGCTGAGCTCCGGGGCCAAGGAATTCGACGCCATCTACAATGCCCGTGCCAACGATTTCAAACGCCATCGCCTGACGCGGGAGGTCGGGAACAAGGCCTTCCTGTGCTACGACTGGAAATGGGCCGATCTGGACCTTCGTGAGCTTTCGCCGCGCGAGATCTTCCGCAACGTGAAAGGGCTCGAGGTCGCGGATATCGTGGGGCGGGGGCGAACCGGGCTGATCCTCTCGGCGGAGGAAGGCGCGTGCTACGCGTCGCTCGAATACTTGCTCTGCGGTCTTCCTGTGATCAGCACGCCGTCGATCGGCGGTCGGGACGAATTCTATACCCCACAGAACTCCATCATCTGCGACCCCTCGCCGGAAGCCGTCGCGCAGGCGGTCAAGACCGCCCTGTCGAAGCTCGACGATACCGTCTTCGACCCCGCGCGGATCCGGGCGGACGCGCTTGCCCGGATGGCTTGGTTTCGCGAAAATCTCGCCCGAGACATTTCAGCGTCGACCCGGCTTTTCGGCTTCGAGCCCCCGTCCCCCGACGAGCTGCACCGCAAGATCCTCCAGACGAACAAGCTCTGGCGCTATCGCAACATGCGCACGAAATCGGTCGACGAGTTCAAACCGGCCTGAGATCGCTCGGACGAGATCCGCGTCTCAGCCCCGAAGGCGCAACGCGACCGCGCGCAGCGGCGCGGTAAGGCGCCAACTCGTGCTGCGACGGATGGCGTCGGCCTCGGCGCGGGCCTCTGCCGTTTCGGCCTGCAGGCGGGCGGCCTCCTCCTGAAGGGCCGCGATGCGCAGGCGCGCCTCGGCCAGCGATCCGTCGAGCTCGGCGCGGATCGTCTCGCGCAGGCGGGCCATCTCGGCGCGCGTCTCGATCAGGCGCGCTTCGGCGGCGGCGGCGGCCTTCGCGGCCTCGGCTGCGATCAGCGCGGCATCGGCTTGCGTCGCGTCCTCTCGTGTCATGGCGACGTCTCCTCGTTTCTGGCCGCGTCGTCCCCGAGAAGGAGCGGCGTGATGTCTTCCCAGCCGAGCGCACGGGCCGTGTCGAAGGCGGCGCGGCCCATCTCGGGGCCTTCGCCGGCCTCGACCCGACCAAGGATCGTCTCCATCGCGCCGACGAGGGCGAGCAGGCCGTCCTCGGGGCGATAGAGCGCGCCGGCGCGATCATCGGCGAGCACTTCGCGCGTCATCGCGCTTTCGGGCACGATCGCGGGCACACCAAAGCTCAGCGACAGAAGCAGCGATCCCGATGTCAGGATCCGCGTATAGGGAAAGACGGCGAGATCGGCGGCGCGGAAGAAGACCTGCAGCTCCATTTCGTCGATGAAGCGGTTGGCGACGGTGATGCGCGCACGCTCGGCCTCGCTCAGACCCGCGCCGTCGAGGAGGGGGGCGACGGGCCGGCTTCCCGCGATGACGAGCCGCGCGCGCGGGCGGCGGGGGAGAATCTCGCGGAAGGCCGCGAGAAGCGCGTCGAGGCCCTTGTAGGGACGGATCTGCCCGATGAAGAGGATTACCTCGTCATCCGCGTCGATGCCAAGCTCGGTGCGCGCGCGGTCGCGGGTGACGAAGTCCGGATAAGTCCCGACATAGGTGCCGTGACGGGCGATGCGGACCTTCTCGCGAGGGAGAGGAAAGGAGGCCTCGATCTCGGGAATGGAGCCTTCGCAATGCAGATGCACCGCATCGGCAAGCTCCAGCACCTCGCGCGACAGGTTCGCCTCTATCCGCAGGAAGGGCAGGTCGTGCGAGAGCGTGTTGTGGATCGTCCAGACGACTCGGCCGCCCATGAACTTGAAGCGGCGCAGCTTGGTCAGGAAATCCTGCGCGGCGCGGGCCGCTCCGGCGACATTGGTGGCCTCGACGAAGACCTTGTTGAGCCAGTGGAGATGGAAGACGGCCGTCCCGGCATCCTCCTCGGTGCGCCCCCCCATGGCCTGCAACGCTTCGTCGATGCTGCCGCCGATACATTCCACACGTTCGGATGCGCGGGCGTAGAGCAGTCTCTGATAGGGGTTCGTGCGGCTGTAATCGGGCCAGAAATAGACCCGGTCGGGACAATCGCCGCGTCGATAGGAGATGGCGCGGGGCTTTTCCGGATCGGGGACGTAGCCTTTCCAGAACCGACCGATCCCCATCCGCTCGAGCGCCTGTTCCTGCACGGCATAGGTATTGGCGGTCTGGAAATGCTCGTTCACATGCGACGTGTTCTCGCCGTGCCAGCGGCGCTGATAGAGGACCTCGTCGACATGGTGGAAGGCCGTGATCTCCGACAGCTTGAGGAACATGTCGTAATCGACCGCATTCGCGATGTCCTCGCGAAAGCCGCTCGTCCGCTCCCAGGCCTGGCGGCGGAACATGCGGAAGTGATGCACGATCGAGGTCGTCAGCATCTTCTTGCGGCTGAAATTCAGGTGGCTGTATTCCTTGCCGATAAGATACCCGTTCTCGTCGATCCGCTCGCACGAGCCATAGACGCATCCGACCCAGGGGTTGTTGTCGAGATAGGTGGCAAGCCTGCGTATCGCGCCGGGCTTCAGCCTGTCGTCGGAATCGAGCTGTCCGATATAGCTTCCCCGCGCCATGCCGATCGCACGGTTCGAGGCATGGCCGATCCCGCCGTTTGGCCCCGTCGCGTAGCGCACGCGCGGATCGCCGTCATAGCGGGCGAGCACCTCGAGTGTCGCGTCCGGCGATCCGTCATCGGCCACGCAGACCTCGAGATCGTCGTAATCCTGCTCCAGAACGCTGTCGATGGCCGCCTGGAGATATCGCGCGGCACGATAGGCGGGGATGTAGATGCTGACGCGCGGGGTCTCGAACCGGCCGGCCGCACCGCGAATGGCCGGATGCGGGCAGAGCGCGCGCAGGAGGGCCGCATCGGCCGCGGGCGGATCGCCGCCCGTGTCGAACTCGGCCCGCACGGCAAGTGGCAGGAAATAGGCCCCCGCATCGTGGGCACGGGCCGCCAGATATGCCGCGGCCCCGCCCGGAGTGGAAAACCGTGGATCGAAGCCGCCGGCCTTGCGGAAGAGCCCGGCATCGAGAGCGAAGGACAAGCCACGGATGTCGGAAAAGGCGTCGGGGCGGTCCGCCCAGGCGGGCAGCATCAAGCGATCCGACAGGACGCCGGGCAAGACGCCGTCCCGATCCGGACCGGCGGGGCAGAGGGTGCCGAACGGGCGCAGCACCAGACAAGCCTGCCCCGACAGCGCGACGTATCGAACGACCCGCTCAAGGGCGAGCGTGTCTTCGAGTACGGCGAGGGGCGCGAAGCAGACGATATCCGTCTCCTCGGCAAGCCGCCGCATCTGTTGGGCCGGATCTTCGGCGAAAACCGACCCTGCGAGCCAATCGGTCGGGACGGGCAGGGCGGCGCCGTGCAGCGCCTCGGGTGCCGAGACGCAGAGCGTGAGCCCGTGCGCGAGGGCCGGGGCTCTCTCGCGGCATTGCGCCAAGGCACGTTCGAGCTGCGAGAGATCCTCCGCGCCTTCGAGCGTCACGACGAGGCGCATCCGCAGCCCCGGCAGGGGCCCCGCGAACCCGCCCGACCGGCTCGCATCGACGAGGAAGGAGAAATCGTTGGCATTGCCGGTTATCCCCGGCAGGATCAGGTCCGACGGAAAGCGTCCCGGGCGCCGCTTCAGGTCGCGGGTCTGGCGCAGCTTCGGCTGGATCGTCTTGCCGGGTCGCGCACGGAGATAATCCGAGGGGCGTTCGATCCGATCGCCACCCGCCCGAGCCAGCGCCTCGCCCACGATCCTGCGAGCAGCGGCGATGGCTTCCGCGCCCACGCTTTCGGAACGACGGATGGCTTCGAGCTGGTTCCAGGCCCGGTCCGGCGTGCCCTCGGCCAGAAGACGCATGACCACCTCGAGATGCGCCCAGTGGTTGCGCGGCGAGATGGGGAGGCCGTCGGTCGAGACGCCTGGCGGATCTGACTGGCCCTTCACCTCATGCTCCCTCTCGACTTCGAGGATACCCGGGGACATTGGATCCGGTTTCCGGCCGGACCGTTCGCGCTCGTTCGTCGACGCGTTTGTCCGAGGCTTCTGATAATTCGGGTGCGAGAGAAGTTGCAAGGGCGGCCGACGACGAAGGGACGGGCGCTCCCGCACCGGGCCGGAAGCGTACCGGGATGTGTCCGATCCCGGCGGGACGCCCTAGACCCCGGAGGCAAGCACGTGCGAAACGCGATTCTACCGCCCGTTGATCTCGAATACCGGCATGAACCGGACCGTCCGGGCACCATCAGAAGGAGCATCGATCGTGGACAATAGGGTCGCGGAAACGGACGTGATGAGCGATCAAAGGCTGGAGGCGCTCGGGCGGGAGGTCCTCGAGACCGAAGCGCGCGCGCTCGACGCGCTCGGCGCGGAACTGCCCGCCGATTTCGCACCGGCGATCAGGGCGATCAGGGCCGCCTCGGGTGGCGTGATCGTCTCGGGGATCGGCAAATCCGGCCATATCGGACGCAAGATAAGCGCAACTTTCGCCTCTACCGGAACGCCGTCGTATTTCGTCCATCCCTCGGAGGCGAGCCACGGTGATCTGGGCATGATCGGGGCAAAGGACATCTGCCTGTTGATCTCGAATTCCGGCGAGACGACCGAACTCGGCGACATCATCGCCTATTGCACGCGGTTCTCCATTCCCATGATCGGTATCTCGAGCGCACCCGACAGCACCCTGATGCGTGCGGCGACCTTCCGGCTGACGCTCGCCGCAGCCCCGGAAGCCTGTCCAATGAGGCTTGCACCCACGACGTCGACGACGCAGGCGCTGGCCCTCGGGGACGCGTTGGCCGTGACGCTGATGGAGATGCGCCAGTTTCGGGCGGACAATTTCGCCGTGTTCCACCCCGGCGGCAAGCTCGGCGCCCAGCTCGCGCGTGTGAGCGCGCTGATGCATGGCGAACGCGCCTTGCCGCTCGTGGACGAAACGACACCAATGGCCGAAACGCTGCTCGCCATGACCTCGGGCGGCTTCGGCATCGCTGCGGTTGTCGACGGGTCGCGTCGATTGTCGGGCGTCGTGACAGACGGTGACCTGCGGCGCCACATGGACGGATTGATGGCGCACCGGGCCGGCGAGGTGGCGAGCCGAAACCCGGCCACCGTCCGCGCCGATACCCTGGCTGCAGAGGCGTTGGCGCTTTTGCAGGAGCGCAAGATCTCGGCTCTGATGGTGATCGACGACGATGTGCGGCCGATCGGCGTTCTGCATATCCACGATCTGCTAAGAGCGGGTGTCGTCTGAGGCGTAACGCATGGCCTTTACGGCCCGTACGATCCGATCACGCAATGCTAAAGACAGGAGGGTCTGTTCGGCGCAAAGATGCGAGGATCCCTGATGTCGAACTCTCCCAACCTGTCGATACCCTACATACAGCCATCGCAGGCGCAAAAGCACATCACCCACAACCTCGCGATCGAGCTTCTCGACGCACTGGTACATCTGAGCCTGACGACCCTCGATGCGACGACACCCCCTGCAGATCCGTTCGAGGGTCAGGTCGTTGCCGTGGGCTCTGGTGCGACCGGTATCTTCGAGGGGGAGGATGGCAAGATCGCCTATCGTTCGAACGGGGCGTGGTTGTTCGTGCCGCCGCGCAACGGTTTCAAGGCGTGGGTCGAAAGCCGAGGCGCCTTCTATGTCTTTCAGGACAGCAGCTGGCGGCTTCTGCTGGCGGTCGGTGCGGACACGGCCGACGGGCTCGGCCTGAACGCAAGCTGGGATGCCGAGAACCGGCTGAGCGTGGCGTCGTCCGGCACGCTCCTAAGCCATGAGGGGGCGGGGCACCGGCTGAAGATCAACAAGTCCGCCGCCCCGGAGACGGCGAGCCTCCTGTTCCAGACCGGCTTTTCGGGCCGCGCCGAGATGGGGATTGCAGGCGACGACGATTTCTCGATCAAGGTGAGCGCGGACGGAGAGAGTTGGGCCACAGCGCTCCGGGTCGACGGGTCCAGCGGCGAGACGTCGATGGACCGGCTTTCGGCGGCGGCGATCACCGGCGAGGCGGTGCAGGCGTCACCCGAGGATACCACCCCCGGCCGCCTCATGCGCGCCGATTGGGGCTATGGCCCTGGCAATGTGGTGGGACCGGTCTCAATGGCGAACGGTCATCCATCGGGTGCGGTGGTCGAAAGCGCACATAACGTCAACGACAGCTATACTCGTTTCGCAGATGGCACACAGATCGTGAGCCTGCGCCTGACCTCCCATACGTCAGGACAACGAACCTATAATCTGCCACAGGCATTTTCTGAGGTGCCTTACGTGATCGGCACGGCGCACGAGGCCTCGCCGCGCGTGGTCGTTGTGAACAAAATAACGGTAAACTCGGTGACGTTCGACGCCTGGACGCTATCGGGGAGCCGCATTTCCACGAACGTCAATCTCTGTCTTTTCGGTCGTTGGGGATGACACTGCCGACGCCGACCCTTGCGAGTTTGCAAGACTGTCGTGAAATGATACCGCGTATTCGACCACAAGAGAGGCCAAGATTATCGAAGTTATAGATACAGGCCGCAGGAACAGAATTGACGTTCCGAAAGGCAAGGGGCGCATTGTTGTGGCGGGCGACGACAATACCGTTTTCGTCAGCGCATCTTCCCGCATAGATCATCTCGACATTTCCATTCAGGGAGATCGTTCGAACGTCTGGATCGAGGATATGCCAAGCGCAGGACGCGTCAGGATGATCGTGAAGAATGCCGGTGAGGTCCGTATCGGTCGGCGTACGACGATCGAGGAATGTTACCTGCTGGCTGACGGCGCCAAGATCGACATTGGCGAAGATTGCATGATCTCTTTCCAGGTCGCGCTCAGAACGACTGACGCGCATGGCATCTACGACCGCGAGAGCGGTGTGCTGCTGAACCCGCCGGATGATATACGAATTTGCGACCATGTCTGGATCGCACAGGGCGCAATCGTCGGAAAAGGGTCGGTCATAGGCAAGGATTGCGTCGTCGGTGGGCGCTCGTATCTCAACAAGAAGACTTTTGCTCCCGGATGCCTTATTGCAGGTGCCCCTCCGACGGTCCTACGAGAAAACATCGTCTGGGACCGGCGGATGACCGACAACCTCTATGCCGAAGATGCCGATGTCGATCCCCACAATCCGATCTTCAGGGAGCGAACCTGAATATGTTCAGTCCTTGGAGCGGACACTCGCGCTGTCGCGGGCGATGGCGCGCCTGATCCGTGCCGCGATCGCCGGCAGCGTTCGGGACACGGGGCGGAAGTCATCCTGCCCCGCCTCTCCAAGATAGGCTACGAGATCTGCATGGGCGGCTTCGGGTGAGAATTCGTCCCGGACGAAGCCCGGGGCTGCGACAGCCGCGGCACGGCGATGGGCGGGAGAGGCTGCAAGTCGCAGGATCGCTCCGGCAAATTCGCTACGGCTTCGCGCCACGGTCAGGCCGGCCTCCTGCGCCGCGTCCAGACCTGCCGCCCCCTCGGGCGTGGTCACGCAGGGCAATCCGGCGGCCAGGGCATCGACGCATTTGATCTTCAGCCCGCCACCCACATAGACCGGATTGATCGCGATATCGGCGTCGCGCAGCGGTGCGTCCAGATCCTCCTGCGGGCCATGAAAGACGACCCCCGGCCAAGACCGCGGATCGGGCCCGTCGGTAAAAGCTCCGCAGACGGTGCCCACTACGTCAAGCTGGAACGCGCCCCCAAGAAGCGGCCAGACCTGCTCCAGGAACCACTCCAGACCGGTGATATTCGGATCCGACCGTCCGCCGATAAAGACCAGCCTGCGGCCCGAACCGATGACCGGCCGCGCTCTGGTCTCAACCGAATAGGGGACGTAGATACCGTTCTCGAGGCCGAAGCGGTTGCGGATGAAAGCCATGTCAGCCCGGCTGATCGCGAGGACGCCATCGAAGGAAGAAAGAATCTCTTTTTCGGTGGGAGCGTCAATCGAGATTGAGGCCTTGAGGCCCGCGCGTTGCAGGCTGACGGTGCGCGCCGACATGACGTCGTGCATATCGAGAATCCGCAACGTCCCTTCCGGACAGGCGTCCGCGATATAGGCAATCCGGAGATATTCGAAGATCACCGCATGGGCCGGACGCTCCTTGAGATAGCTCTCGAGCGCGGCTGTGAAATCGATCACTTCGCCGGTCTTGAAATAGGCCAGCTTCGAAAGCCTGCGCTGATAATCCGGGCGCTGGCCGGTATAGTCCATGTAACTGACGATTTCTGCGCCGCCGGGCAGGTCGAGAGCATCGAAAGCGGCACGTGTCTTCGTGTCGATCGGTCTGAGATAGAAGATGCGGAGCCGGTAGGTGCGCGCCAGATTATGGGCCAGCATCCGAATGCGCGCATGGCTGCCCATCGTCGGCTCCCAAAACCGGATGTCAGTTACGACGACTATCTCTTTCATCGCGCCTCGCTTGCCAGGTCGTCAATTTCCCGCCAGAGCGGTGAGCGGTCAAGCCCAAGGCGGTTGCCGGCCGCAACCACGCCAAAACAACCCCGCGGTGCATGCGATGACAAGCCTTCGACATGCAACCCCATCCATATTTTCGGACGACACCTCTTGGGCCGGTTGTCTCTCCGGGCATGCCCGATATGATCGGCGGATGCTTTCTTGGCAACGTGGATAGTGTGACGTGATCCGAACCGCTCTGCTTCACCGGCATGTCGAGAAACATGGCGCGTCCGTCTCCACATCACCGGACCGTGTCGTCTTCACCGGCGATTTCCTTCGATTGAACGCGGCTGGAACCCGTCCCACGCAGCATCAGAACATCCGCTGGTTGCGCAATATCCTCTCCACGCCGATCGCGATGGCGACCGGGTGCAACAGCTCGGTCTTTTGCTGGAACAGCGGGGCGGTCCGCGACGGATTGTTGGGTGATGCCGATATCAATCGCTTCTACGGCAGTTTCGGCCTGCCGCGCTCGATCCATTCCTGGGCCCGGATCCACGGTATCGACACCCTGCCGCGGCGGATGGAAAGCATGTTGCGGGATGTCTTTCGCGGCTCCCTCGTCGTCGGCTTCGAGATGGCACCGTATCTCTCGACCTTCCTGACGCGCGAAGGCATCCCCTTCGTCAATGTGAGCCTGCATCCGGTCCGTTTTCTCGACGACCTGCTTCTGGGGTTCGCATCGAACCATCCCGCGATACAGGAGGCGATCTTTGGCCACCGTCTCGACGATGCGTCCATCCGGCTGATCGCGGGACTTCAGAAGGCCTCGGCTGCGAGAGGCTTCAATGCGTCCGTCGCCCCCGACAGCGCGCTATTTCTGATGCAGACATGGTACGATCAGTCGCAGCTTCGCGACGGTCGCTTCGTCTCGCCCACCGATTTCCTGGACGAAATCATCTCCTGCGCGGCCGAGCACGAGGAGTTCCTCGTCAAGGAACATCCGCTCGAACCGCACCCCGCGATCTCGACGATGGCCGCCCTCATTCCGAACATGCGCCTCGTCAAAGACAACGTCTACAGCATGCTCGCACTGCCTGAGATCCGCACCGTCGCGACGCTCAGTTCGAGCGTCGGCCTCGAGGCGGAATATTTCGACAAGCAATCGCGATTCTTCCTGCGCGAGCCACTCAAGCTGCGCCGCGAGGCAGAGGACGATCGGGACGGGTATGTCGCGATCCGCGACGCATTTCTGATGCCCGATTTCTGGCGCAAGATCCTCGCCCCTGTCATGCCTGTCTCGCAACCCGACGGCATTACCGTTCCATTCAAACCCAATCGCCTGCGGATCGCGATCCGCGGCTTCTGGGGATTCAACGAGATCGACACAGATATTCCCGTCCGGATGGCCAAATGAGCAAGAGATCCAAGAACGAGACCGACAGTTCAGGACCTGAACTATCAGAACTGCAGGAGCGCGACAGGCGAATGAGCACTGACATGATCGCCGAAACCGAACCTCATCTCGACCTTTCCAAGGTCGGGAACGATGCGGAATTCCTGATGGAGCATCTTGCCAAACGCTACGAGGAAACGCTCCTGCCCCAGATGATGGATGAGGATTTGCCAGCCGGGGTCGAAAGGGGGCTGCGCGTTCTGGTACGGCAACTCGCGCGCGCTCAGGCTGATCTATTCGTGATGAAATCTGCCGTGCTGGGTCGAGACCGGCTTGCCTTGACACAGGACTGGGATTACGTCGATCCACTTCGTGCGCAGTTCGACGCGCTCGGCACGGACATGGCGGCAATGGGGCCGGCCGCCTTCGGCACATACGTGCTGAAACCCGACGAGTCGATGTTGGGATTCGGTTGGCACGAGACCGAACAGAAGGGCAGTTCGAGCTGGCGCTGGAGCGGGCCCGCGCGGGAAGCGGGGATCTACCTGCCGAACATCGCCCAAACGCCCTGCAAGCTGGTCCTGGTGTTCGATGTGCTCTCGCGCGACGTCCTTCCGACAGGTGACTTTCTGACCGTGGATGGAGCCCCGGTGGCCCACGAACTAACGTGGTCCGGTGATCTGTCGGGAAGGATCGCGATCGACCTTGCCAGCGATAGCCCGTCCTTCCTTCTGGGCATCAGCCTCGCGCGAACGGTCTCGCCGGAAAAGCTGGGGATCGGGCAGGACAAGCGGCCGCTTGGGCTTTGCCTCAGGCGCATTCGTTTCGAAGTGGCCTAGAACGGGCCGCCTTTTGCTGTCCACGGTTTACCGTCTTTGGCATTGACGGTAGGTCGGGTTTGAACTTCTGGGAGAGCGGCATGAAGACGGTGATCCTGATCCCGGCGCGGTATGCGTCGACGCGCTATCCCGGCAAGCCGCTGGCGGAGATCGAACTGCCCGACGGCACGCGGCGCAGCCTCATCCGGCTGAGCTGGGACGCGGCGCAGGCCGTCGAGGGTGTCTCGGATGTGCATGTCGTGACCGACGACGAGCGCATCGCCGAGCATGTCCGCGGCTTCGGCGGCGATGTCATCATGACCTCCGAGACCGCGCGCAACGGCACCGAGCGTTGCGCCGAGGCGCTCACGGCGGGCGGGATCGAGGCCGACCTGATCGTGAACCTGCAGGGCGACGCGCTGCTGACGCCGCCCTGGTTCATCGAGGACCTGATGGCGGCGATGGAGCGCGATGCCGAAGCCCAGGTCGCGACGCCCGTCCTGCGCTGCGATCGGACGAGCTACGACCATTTCCGCGAGGATCGCGCGGCGGGCCGCGTGGGCGGCACCACGGCGGTGATGGATGCGAAGGGCCACGCGCTCTATTTCTCGAAGGAAGTGATCCCCTATATCGATCCCGGCAAGCTGCCCGACCCGATCCCGGTCTTCCACCATGTGGGGGTCTATGCCTACCGCCCCGGAACGCTCGCCGCCTATACCGGCTGGGCCCCCGGCACGCTCGAGACGCTCGAAGGGCTCGAACAGCTGAGATTCCTCGAGAACGGCACGGCCGTCGCCTGCGTCGAGGTCGAGGGGCGCGGCCGCGTCTTCTGGGAGCTCAACAACCCCGAGGACCGCCCCCGCATCGAGGCCGCGCTGAGGGAGCTTTCGTGATGGACTTCATCGAGACGCGGATCGTCGAGATCGGCGACATCGCAGTGGGCGGGCGGGAGCCGTTCGCGCTCATCACCGGGCCCTGCCAGCTCGAAAGCCTCGATCACGCACGCATGATGGCCGAACGCATCGCCGAGGCCTGCGCGCCCACCGGCACGCGCTTCGTCTTCAAGGCGAGCTACGACAAGGCCAACCGCTCGTCGCTGGGATCGACGCGCGGGCTCGGCCTCGAGGAGGGGCTGGGGATCCTGTCGAAGATCCGCGCCGAATTCAGCTGCCCCACGCTCACCGACGTGCACCTGCCCGAGCATTGCGCCCCCGCGGCCGAGGCCTGCGACGTGATCCAGATCCCGGCCTTCCTCTGCCGCCAGACCGATCTCCTTCTCGCCGCCGGAGAAACGGGTGCCGCGATCAATGTGAAGAAGGGCCAGTTCCTGGCCCCCTGGGACATGGAAAACGTCGCGGCCAAGATCGCGTCCACAGGCAACGAGCGGATCCTGCTCTGCGACCGCGGCACGTCCTTCGGCTACAACACGCTGGTCAGCGATTTCCGCGGTCTGCCGGTGATGGCGCGGACGGGATACCCGGTCGTCTTCGACGCCACCCATTCGGTGCAGCAGCCGGGCGGGCAGGGCGCGACCTCCGGAGGACAGCGCGAATTCGCGCCGGTGCTGGCACGGGCGGCCTGTGCCGTCGGGGTCTCGGCGCTCTTCATCGAGACGCACGAGGATCCCGACCGCGCGCCCTCGGACGGGCCCAACATGATCCCCGTCGACCGGATGGAAGCCCTGATCGGGCACCTCAGGGCCTTCGACGATCTCGCCAAAGCCAGATAAAATTACCCCCGCTCCAGGCATCTAGCTTAGTGCCAAGACCAGTCATGCACCAAGACTGAAACCGGACCACCCGATAGGAGCAGACCCCAACCAAGGTATCTGGCCGCGCGCAGGGCGTCGTTTTGTGCTATGGCTCCAACAACGATGGTCTTTCAGGGCTTCGCGTTCTTTCGGGGCGGAATGGGCTCCGCGTTCGGCGATCGCATCGTGCACTTGCGGATGTCGTAGGCACCGTCGGCGATCACCGAACCGATCTCTTCGTCAAAAGGTATCTAGTTGAGCAGATCGGGTAAAACGGTCGCGCTACGCTTGAGCCATGTATGTATGCCCCCTTGGCAAAACCTTCGCTTGATCCGGCATCTGGCTGGTCATGACTCTGTATCCGGCGTCCAGTATGCAGCGATCTGCCAGCTGCATGCCCTGATGGAAATCAGCCGGTCGCGTCCCGATCAATAGCGAATGGCACCCTTCGAACCTGTTCGTAACCGTTGAGCAGAAAAGCAATCGCATTGGCGTACGGACCTTGTTGAGCAGACTGCCGGGTTCTGACTGGTTGCTCGGCTACGGTTTCGACTGATCTGGGTAGGGTTGGAACAAGAGGAGACACACCTGCAGCCCGGGCCAAAACGAACGCAAGGCTACCGTCGAATACGATAGTCGCGGGTACGATCGGCGGAGCCGGGTCCAAAGCCCAGAAGATCAGTGCAAGACAGCCGACCCGGCCAGGTAGTTGCAGTGTCCGCAAGCATGGTTCTCTCTATTTATTACATAATGCAAATTCTCCGCTGGATTGCCATAACATTGGCTCTCCCCTTTATCTGTCTCGGGAAGGCTGCAGTTTTACGAACGTTTCGAAAGGCTGCAAAACTATCCGGAACGGAATTTCCCGCTTCAAGATCACAGCCATCTCGGGAAGGCTTTCCGGACCACCCGAGGTCTTTAAACGGATATTAACCGCTTTGGGCGATCTTACGTGCGGAAACTCGCGATCATGGAGGTGAAATGATCCAGTCCCGTCCCCTTTCAGCGAAACCGTCTATCTTCGCAAAAAGCGCGATCGTGGCATTTCACGCGCTCCTGATCGGCAGCATCTCGGCTTCGGCGCAGACGTCGGAGCTGACCGTGACGGCGGTCGTCGCGAACGAATGCACGATCAACGCGACCACTCTCGATTTCGCGAACCTCAATCTCGGAGCATCGACGACCGAGCAGAGCCCCGGCCTCGTCGAGGTCGTCTGCACGGCGGCGAGCCCTGTCACCGTGACGGTCGACGGTGGCGACAACCAAGCGACCGGCGTTCGTCGGATGAGCAACGGAAGCGGTGGCTTCGTTCCCTACAGCATCTTCACCGGCATCGGCCGGGCCACGCCCATCGGGATCGGCGGAACCATCCTCTCCGATACCCTGGCCAGCGCCACGCCACGCAATCTCCTGATCTATGGCCTGGTTCCGGGCAGCACCGTCTATCCCGCCGGGAGCTACAGCGATACACTGACCGTAACGCTCAGCTACTAGGAAGGGGGGTCCATGCCCTTTTCGATGCAGATCGTCCCGGCCGCCCTGGCGCTATTCACGCTTTTCGCGGCACCGCTCCACGCGGCCGCGATCTCGGTCATGCCCACCCGGCTCGAGATCCCCGCGGGTTCGACACAGACGACCATGACAATTCGCGCCGGCCGCGACGAAGGAGTGGCCGTCCAGATCCGGGTCTTCGCCTGGGCCGAAGGCCAGCCCCCGACGCAGATCTCGCCCACCAACGCCGTCGCGGTGAGCCCGCCCATCGCGCAGATCGGCCGTCGGCAGGAACTGACCGTGCGGATCGTGCGTACCGCACGGAGCGCGGTCCGGGGTCGCGAATGCTACCGCGTCCTGGTCGACACCTTGCCCACCCAGGCCGAAGGGTCAGGACGGATCGCACTCAGGATGCGCCACTCCGTTCCGCTCTGTTTCAATGGCTGACGCACGGCAAGGATGATGTCCTTCCGCCACACGCAGAACGTGGAGCGGCGGAGAGGAAGTCGGATCCCGGGCCCACTGTCGCTTCTGGCAGCCCTCTTTCTCGGGTTGGCCGGGCCCGGACGGGTATCGGCCCAGCAGATCGATCCGGCCACCGCCGCCACCGCCGATTATTCCCTCTATCTTGAGATCGTCGTGAACGGCCGCAATACCGGTCTCGTCCTCGAGGTGCTGCGCGGGCCGGACGGCCGGTTCGCCATGACCCGCGACGCGCTGGAACAGGTCGGGATCGACGTGACCGGGCTTTCCGGCCAAGAACTCCTGCTTGACGCGATTCCCGGGATCTCCTGGAGCTATGTCGAGGCGACGCAACGTCTTGAGATCCTGGCCGCGCAAGCCCGGCTTCTGCCCGCCCTGCTCTCGCCATCCATCGCCGAACGGCTCGATGCGGAATGGAGCACGGGGGCTGCGATCAACTACGATCTGAACCTGCGCCTCGACGGCGAGACCGGGCGAGCCCTCGGGAACCGCAGTTCGACCATGGGGATCGACGCCTGGATCTTCTCGGGGCCCGCGCGGCTGTCGACGACGGGATTGTTGCGCTTCGGGCTCAAGGAGGGCGACACCACCAGGTTCGACCGTTACGATACCGCGCTCGACATCGACTTTCCCCGCACGGCCCTCTCGGCACGGATCGGCGATACGATCTCGTCGGTGCTGGCCTGGGGTCGACCCGTGCGAATGGCGGGTCTGCAGATCCGGCGCGATTTCGGGTTGCGTCGCGACCTCGTCACGCGACCGCTCCTCTCCTACGAAGGATCGGCCGCTGTGCCGAGCACGATCGACGTGCTGATCGACGATGCACCCGTCTTCTCGACCGTGGCCGAACCCGGACGTTTCCGGCTGGACGAGGTTCCGGTGGTGAGCGGGCCGGGAACGGCGATCGTGTCGATCCAGAACGCGGACGGCACGGTCACCCGCGAGGCGCTTCCGTTCTTCGGGGCGCGTGACCTGCTGCGTCAGGGAATCGTCGACTGGTCGATCGAGATCGGCCGGCCGCGGCTGGGCTTCGGCCTGTCGGAAGGGTCGCGCTACCTGCCCCGGACGATCCTGAGCGGTACCGCGCGCTACGGGCTCACCGACCGCGTCACTCTCGAAGGTCATGCCGCGTCGAGCCGCGACTTCCTGCTCGCGGGCGGGGGCCTCAGCACGATCCTCGGCGGACGGGCCGAGATGACGCTCAATGCAGGCGCGAGCCGGTTCGAGGAACAAGGCGGCCATTTCGGCTATGTCGAATTCTCGGCCTATCCCGTGGGGGACTTGCGCCTCGAAGGCGCCCTCTTCCGCAGCAGCGACGGGTTCACCGACCTGCCCGCCACCATCGATGCGTCCGACGATGCGGTGCCCAGCCGTCCACCGCGACGGCGCGACATCCTGAGCCTGAGCCTGCCCGTGGGCCGCCACGATTTCGGCCTGAGCTACATCCGCTCCGTGGACGAAAGGGTCGAGGCGCGGCGCTACGGCTTCAATTACTCGACCCCCCTGCCCGGCGGCCGCGGGTCGCTGAACCTCAGCGCGAGTCACGACGCGGTGCAGGACGAGACCCGGCTCGCCGTTCTGGCAAGTCTGTCGATCGGCGGCGGCACGTTCCAGGCGGCGGCCTCGGACGAGGGGGAGACCGCCCTGCTCTACAACCGCGCCCGGAAGAACCGGGCGGGGTCTCTCGGCTATGCTCTCGAGGCGGTGCCGACCGGCCCCTCGCGCCGTATTGCAGGGCGAATCCGCACCCGCACAGGCATTGGCGAGGTCGAGCTCTCGGGTCGCGCGGGCGCGCGCTTCTCCTCGCTCGAGGCGAGGTTGCGCGGCGCATTCGCGACGGTCGACCGGAGGATCGCCGTCGGTCAGCCCATCGACCGGGCCTTCGCGATCGTCGAGGGTGGTCGGTCAGGCCTGCCGATCCGGCTGCAGAACCGGGAAGTCGCCGTGACCGGCCCGGCGGGCCGCGCACTCGTCACCGGGCTCGAGCCACAGGCGAGCAACCGGATCTCGATCGATATTCGCGACCTGCCCAGCGACAGCGTCTGGCAGAATTCCGCGGTCGAGGTGGTCCCGGGCCGGCGCACGGGGCACTTCGTCTCGTTCGGCATCGACAGTTGGGACGCGCGCAACCTTGTCACGCTGATCGACGCATCGGGCAGCCCCCTGCCGCTCGGCACGGCGTTCAGCGTCGCGGGGCGGCGCGCCGATCTGGGAGTGGGTTACGACGGGGCGGCCCTGCTGAGCGGGGCGGATATCGGTGCCGAAATTCTGGCCATGCCGCCTTCGGGAACCTGCCGGGCGATCGTCCCGCAGCCCGCCCCCGACGGCCGCGCGGCCGAGGCGATCTGCCGATGACCCCCCGGCATGCCCTTCACCTTCTCCTCGCGGGGCTGTTTCTCGTGCTGGCAGGCACGGCCGAGGCGCAGAGATGCACGGCCTCGATGAGCAACGTCTCCTTCGGCACGGTCACGCTGCGCGCGGGGGCCGCCAACAGCACCTCGGGGAGCTTGCAGATCGACTGCACGGGGCTCGTGCAGAATATCGGCGTCTGCGTCGAATTCGGCTCGGGCGATGGCGGCGCGGCCGCGGGCCTTTCGCCGCGCTACATGAAGAGCGGCAACGGAAGCGCACTTCCCTTCGAATTGCGTCGCGGCGGCAACGGCACGGCGGGCAATATCTGGAGGCAGGAATTCGTCACGGTCTTCGCTCTGCTCGGAGGTCGCGCGACGATGCCCGTCTTCGCCGACATCGTGGCAACGGGGCCCGGGGCAGGAACCAGCACGGGGCCCCATGTCTCGACCTTTTCGGGAGCAACGGGAGCGCGGATCCGCTATGGCGTGTCGAGCTGTGCCGAGACGGGCACCGTGGCACCGATCCCACCTTTTCAGGTCAGCGCCTTCGTCAGCGACAGTTGCGAGGTCGACGCTGCGACACTCGATTTCGGCAGGATCGGCCCCGATGCGCGCGGCGGCGTCGACGCCGCGACCGGCATCACCGTCAGATGCACCCGCGATACCAACTATACCGTCCGGCTCGGCCTCGGGACCGGATCAGGGGCGACGGGACCCGCGGATCGGCGCATGACCGGGCCGCTCGGGGCGCAATTGCGCTACGGACTCTACATGGATGCGGGCCGCAGTCAGCCCTGGGGCGACACGCCCGGCACACTGCCCCCGCGCGTACTGGGCACGGGCAGTTCGCAGACCTTCACGGTCTTCGGCCGCATCTTCGGCGACCAGCCGCTCCGGGCCGGGGCGTATACCGATTCCGTGCTCGTCACCGTCGAATACTGACGCGTAGTTCCGCGGTCAGTCCCGCGCAAAGGGCATGCGGCCAACGCTGTCATAGGCGGTGAACCCCGCCTCGGCCACGTCGTCCGCGGTATAGATGTTGCGCAGATCGCCCATCCGCGGACTGCGCATGGAGCCCGCGATGCGCTTGAGATCGAGTGCGCGGAACTCGTTCCATTCGGTGAGCAGCACCAGAAGATCCGCACCCGCACAGGCGGCGTAAGGGTCATCGTGCCAGTCAACGTTCGGCAGCAATGCCTCGCCCTCGTGGCGGCCCTGCGGATCGACCACCCGCACCTCGGCCCCGCCGCCCACGAGCGCGGGCACGATGGTGAGCGAGGGCGCATCACGCATGTCGTCGGTATTGGGCTTGAAGGTGACGCCCAGCACCGCGATCACCTTGCCGTTGAAGCTGTCGTCGCAGAGGTCGCGCAGCTTGGCGAGCATGCGCCGCTTGGTCTCCTCGTTGACCTCCATCACGGCCTCGGTGATGCGCATGGGGGCCGCGTGCTCCTGCCCCATCCGGGCGAGCGCGCGGGTATCCTTCGGGAAGCACGATCCGCCATAGCCCGGACCCGCATGCAGGAACTTGTTGCCGATGCGTCCGTCGAGCCCCATGCCGCGGCTGACCTGCTTGACGTCGGCACCCACCTTCTCGCAGAGCGCGGCGATCTCGTTGATGAACGTGATCTTGGTCGCAAGGAAGGCATTGGCCGCGTATTTGATCATCTCGGCCGATTCGAGATCGGTTACCATGATCGGAAATTCGCGCAGGAAGAGGGGGCGATAGATCTCGGACATGACCGCCCCTGCCCGCTCGCTCGTGACGCCGACGACAACGCGGTCGGGACGCATGAAGTCGTCTATCGCAGCCCCCTCGCGCAGGAATTCGGGGTTCGAGGCCACGTCGAAATCGAGATCAGGATTGGCCTCGGCCACCACTTCGGCAACGCGCGCGTTTGTGCCCACGGGCACCGTCGACTTGGTGACGATGACGACGTAGCCCTTCGCCTTCCTCGCGACCTCTTCGGCCGCCGCCATGACATAGGTCAGGTCCGCATGGCCATCGCCGCGCCGGGTCGGCGTGCCCACCGCGATGAAGACTGCCTGTACGGCCTCGAGCGCCGCGTCGAGATCCGTGGTGAAGGAGAGTCGTCCCGCCTCGACGTTGCGGGCCATCAGCGGCTCGAGTCCAGGCTCGTAGATCGGGACCTCGCCACGTTCGAGCCGGTCGATCTTGGCCGCATCGCGATCGACGCAGACCACGTCATGGCCGAAATCGGAGAAGCAGACACCCGAGACCAGGCCGACATAGCCCGTTCCGATCACCGCAATACGCATGTCGATGTTCCCTTGTCGTCGACGTTTCCCGCTTCTCGCGCCCGAGCGCCACGGGGGCAAGGACAAAATCCTGTGGTTTTTCCGTGGATCAGATTTCGTCGGTTATGACGCCTGCGAGATCCGAGAGGGCCCCGACACCCACGAGTTCGAGCGACGTGTCGCCGAAATCGAGGACCACGTTGCCCGACCCGTTCACGCTCGCGAAGCGATCCACGACCTGCTCCCCGTCGGAGGCGTTCGAATAAAGATCGGTGTCGAAGGCGAGCCTGTCGCCATCGGGTGCCGAAAAGCCGAGGATCGTATCGTCCCCGTCGCCCGTCGAGAAGGCGAAGACATCCGCGCCGGTCCCGCCGAAGATCAGGTCGTCACCCGACCCGCCGAAGATCGTATCGTCGCCCGCGGCACCGTAGATCGTGTCATGACCCGCATCCCCCAAAAGGATGTCGTCGCCCGTCCCGCCCGCGAGTTCGTCGAAGCCAGCCCCTCCATCGACGGTATCGTCGCCCGCGCCGGCACCGATCCGGTCGTGACCCTCGTTCCCGCCGAGCGTGTCCCGGCCCCGGCCGCCCCAGAGCTCGTCACGTCCGTCCCCGCCGAAGATGGCATCGTCGCCGTCGAAGCCGCCGAGCGTGTCGTCGCCCGCTTCGCCGAGAAGGGAATCGCTGCCGAATGCCCCCCAGAGTTCATCATCGCCATAACCGCCCGCCATAAGGTCGTCGCCGTGGAACCCGCCGAGCGTGTCGTCACCCGCCTGGCCGGCGAGGGTGTCATGGCCCGTCCCGCCCCAGATCTCGTCGCGGCCCGAACCGCCGATGACGGTGTCGTCGCCCGCGCCGCCGCCAAGTGTATCGCCTGTCACATCGACCGGGGTCATACCCTCGCCCGTATCCCCCAGGACATCTCCGGCATCGCTTACGATCAAGTCGTCGTCCGCGCCCCCGAAGATCCTGTCGCCCCCGTAGCTGCCAAGGATCGTATCGTTTCCGCTTCGGCCGAAGAGTTCGCTCTCCCCGCGCCGGCCGCCGAGGATCTCGTCTCCGAAAGCAGAACCGTAGACGATCATGGGGGCGTCGATCCCGGAGAAGAGGTCGCCATTCTCGAAGGATCCCATCGCCAGCGACGTACCGGCATCGCGCGCGTCGATCGTGAGGGGGGCGGTGGAGAAGAGACCTTGAAGGCCCTCGACGCTGCCCGCGACGACCAATGGCCCGAAGCCCTCCACGAACTCGTCCTGGGTCCAGTCGACCTGCGCGATCCGGGCGACAAGCCGACCGTTCAGACGGAATTCCATCCCAGTCAGCCGGTCGAAATCGGTCTCTCCAGAATCTCGGCTGAACCCCTCGCCCAGAAGCGTGACCTCGTAGCCGGTGTCGGGATTCCGGCCTGTCAGCCGAGTGGAGGTGAACGGCCCCGCGGGGACGAGATCACCCCCGTCGCTCGGGATCGCGTCGAAGAGAAACCCGGAATCAGGGCCGAAATACTGGATCAACATGAAAGTCTTTTCCCTTGGGGGCCATGGTCCGAGCGGGTGCCGGACTTGGCGTGCATCCGCCTCTCGGAGGCTATGGCCTCGATCCCGTTCGGAAAACCCCTGACGGTCCGGATCACCCTTGCGGAGGGCCAGAACGAAAGAACCCGCGCGGGGGAATGCCCTCCGCGCGGGTCCGCAGACCTTAGATGGCCGCGATCAGAAGTCGTAGGTGATCGCGTCCGCGAGACCGTTCGTGGAGCCCACGCCGAAGAGCTCGAACGAGGTGTCGCCGAAATCGAAGACCACGTTACCGGCTGCATTCACGCTGGCAAACTGGTCGACGACCTGCTCGGCGCTCGGAGCGGTTCCGTCGAAGAGCGACCCGGCGAGCCCCAGAGTGTCGCCCTCGGAGAGCGAGAAGCCACGGATATCGTCGTCGCCCTCGTTCGCACCGAAAACGAAGGTATCGGCACCGCGACCGCCATAGATCAGGTCGTCGCCGCCACCGCCGCGGATCACGTCGTCGCCACCGCCGCCGAAGATGGTGTCGTTGCCGCCTTCGCCGAAGATGCGATCGTCGCCCGCGCCGCCCGAGATCTCGTCGCGACCGGCACCGCCGCCCACGATGTCGTCGTCCTCGCCCGCGCCGATCGTGTCGTTGCCGGCACCGCCCTGAAGCGTGTCGTTGCCGAACGAGCCCCAGATCTCGTCGTCGCCTGCACCGCCATCGATGGAATCGTTGCCGCGGAACCCGCCGAGCGTGTCGTTGCCCGCCTCGCCCATCAGCGTGTCGTTGCCGAGCGATCCCCAGACCTCGTCGTTGCCTGCGCCGCCCCAGATCTCGTCGTTGCCCTCGAAGCCGCCGAGCGTATCGTCGCCGCCGCCGCCCATGAGCGTGTCGTTGCCGTAGGAGCCCCAGAGCTCGTCGTCGCCGAAGCCGCCATCGAGGCTGTCGTCACCGCGGAAGCCGCCGAGCGTGTCGTTTCCGGCATTGCCCATCAGGGTGTCGTCGCCAAGCGCGCCCCAGAGCTCGTCGTTGCCGTCGCCACCCTCGATCTCGTCATTGCCGTCGCCGCCGCCGAGCGTGTCGTTGCCCTCGTCGCCGATCACGGAATCGTTGCCCGTTCCGCCGAAGAGCCGGTCGTCGCTTTCGCCACCATAAAGGATGTCGTTACCCGCACCCGCATAGATCTCGTCCTCCTCCTCACCCGCGATGAGGAAGTCCGAGAAGGCCGAGCCATAAATCGTCACCGGCGCATCGAAATCGAAGAAGATGGTCGAGAATTGCTGACCCGACATGGTCAGCGCCGCGTTCGCATCGCGTGCGTTGATGGTGAGCGGTTCCTCGGACAGAAGGTCCTCGAGTTCGTCGACATCGCCTTGCTCGAGCAAGTCGTCGATCGCGTCGCGGAACTCGTCGCCGTCCCAGTTCATGTTCGAGAACGTACCGACCGTCCGTCCGTCACGCTCGAACCGCAGGCCCGTCACCCGGTCGAAGCTCGGATCGCCGAAGGAATCGTAACCGATGCCGCGTCCTTCGACGGTAACCCTGTATCCGGTCGAGGTGTTGAAACCCACGTAGCGGGTCGAGTTGATCGAGACATCTTCGATATCGCCGCCACGGACGTTGAACGCGGAGAAGATGAACTGCGAGTCGGGACCGAAATAATCAATTCTCATCTGAGACACCTTTCATGCTGACGCCGGCCCGCCTTCATAACACGAAGGACGTTACCGTCGATTGCCGAGGTGATTAACTCTTTCCAGCCTACCGAGAAAGTCTGAATCTCCGGCCGTTTCCCAGTCGGCGACAATCTCCGTCACGAAGGCCTTCGCGGCGGGATTGTATCGCATCACGCGATTCACCCGGATCGGCCTTCGGGCGGCGGAGGCCAGGCCGTCCTTCCGCCGCCCTCCGGATCAAGCGATGTCGATTGCCGCCTCGAACCCCGAGAGGCTTTCCACATCCAGAAGCACGAAGGAGACGTCGCCGAAATCGAAGACGATGTCGTCGCCCTGCCTGGAAGCGAATGCGTCGATGACCCCGTCCGCGTCGAGCGTGCCCGACCAGAGATCCGCGTCGAGCGACAGCCGGTCCCCCTGACCGAGCGAGAAGCCGTTGATCCTGTCCCGCCCCTCGTCGCCGTCGGCATAGACGAAGGTGTCTGCGCCCGAGCCTCCGAAGATCACATCGTCACCCGCGCCGCCACGGAGCGTGTCGTCGCCCGCGGCCCCGTAGAGCGTGTCCTGCCCCGCACCGCCCGCGATCAAATCATGCCCGAGACCGCCCGAGACGACGTCGTTGCCGGTACCGCCGTCGAGCGTGTCGTTCTCCGTTCCGCCGCCAAGCTGATCGTCACCCGCACCGCCGTGGAGATAGTCGTTCCCCGAGGCGCCCCAGATCTCGTCGTGGCCCTCCTGACCGTGGAGGACGTCGTCGCCGTCGAAGCCGCCGAGCGTGTCATCACCCGACCCGCCCCAGATCGTGTCGTCGCCCTTCGCGCCCCACAGCTCATCCTCGCCCGACCCGCCGTCGAGGACGTCGTCGCCATCGAAGCCGCCGAGCGTGTCGTTGCCCGCGCCTCCGCGCAGCACGTCGTGGCCCGTTCCGCCCCAGAGCGCGTCGCGGCCGCCATCGCCCTCAAGCGTGTCGTCACCGGTGCCGCCGCCAAGCGTGTCGTTGCCCGCGCCTCCGCGCAGCAGGTCGTTGCCTGCACCGCCGTAGATCGCGTCGCGACCCTCGCCGCCCGAGACCTCGTCGTCGCCCGCGCGCGTGGAGATCATGTTGTCCGCGTCGTTGCCCGTCACCGTGTCGTCGCCCGATCCCGTCACGAGATCCTCGATGATCGTGCCGCGCGCGATACCGAGATTGCCGATCGCACCGCCGATATCGGAGAAGGTTCCGTCTTCAAGCGAGATACGATCGTCGGTTTCCGAGAAACCCAGGGAAATACGGTCGTGTCCGTCGCGGTCGTAGAGGGTCAGCGCAACCTCGACCCCTTCGGTCAGCAGACCACGCGACGCCTTTTCACCCGCGAACGTATCGAAGAAGGCCCCGAGATAGCCGTCGAGGGTCGTGCCCGCCCCCCAGACCGTGTCGCCCGACGTGGCCGAGCCCTTGCCCGGCGCACCGTAGAGCGACTGGATCGCTAGGATGTCGGCCATCATGGGCGTGAGGGTCGCGGCCTTCGTCGCATCGACGGAGGTGTTCTGCTCCTGATCGAAATACGACATGATCGTGATCTGCCAGCTGTCGTTGGCGAAAATCTCGTCCGTGCCGTAGGTGGCCGAGGCGTCGTAGAGTCCCGGATGGCCAAGACCCAGGGCATGGCCAAGCTCGTGCATGTAGGTGGAGAAGGCGTAGCCGTCGATGCCGGTCCCGTAGACCTCGAGCCAGTCGGTCGAGATGTTGACCATGCCCGCGATCGCCTCTCCGTTCGACGGGTAATAGGAGGTGATCCCGCCCATGGCACCGGGCTGATCGTCGTCGAAGACGATCTGGGCCTTGCCGGAGGTCTCGACGAAGGTGATGTCGGCCACCGCCTCCCATGCCTCGAAGGCCCACCGGGCGAGCTTCTGCCCGTCGGCCGTCAGCCCCCCGATATCGACCGTGATCGTGTTGCCGAAGGACGCGCTGCCGGCACCCTGGGCATCCCAGTATCCATCGGTGAGATAGCGCGCGATCTCATCCAGGGAGCCGTTGGAGGCCGAGGCGAGAGGACGGAACGAGGGTGCTGAACTGGGCATCAGGGAAACTCTTTAAGGAACGATCGGACCCTATGATGATCCGTGGAAGTGAAAAAACCCTTTCCCCCGCCCCGGCGGGCATCCACCGGTACCGGTACCGGTGGGCGGCCGTTCATTGCCGATAATAATCGCGGTACCACTCGACGAAGGCCGCGATCCCGGTCTTGAGATCGGTCTCGGGCGCGTATCCCGTGAGCCGGCGCAGGAGACCCGCATCCGCCCAGGTGGCGGGCACGTCGCCCGGCTGCATCTCGACGGGGTTGCGGATCGCGCGACGTCCCGTCGCCGCCTCGATCGCATCGATGAAATCGCCCAGGGGGATCGCGCGCGAATTGCCGATATTGACTACGCGGAACGGTGCCACGGGAGAGAGGCTGTCGCCTTCGGGTGGACCATCTTCTCCGGGACGCTCGGGCGCGGTGTCGATCAGCCGGACGACCGCCTCGACGAGATCCTCGACATAGGTGAAGTCGCGCGCCATTCGGCCATGATTGTAGACGTCGATGGGACGCCCCGCGAGGATCGCTTCCACGAACTTGAAGAGCGCCATGTCGGGACGGCCCCAGGGCCCGTAGACGGTGAAGAACCGGAACATGGTCGTGGGCAGGCCGTACAGATGCGCGTAGGAATGGGCCATCGCCTCGGTCGCCTTCTTGGTGGCGGCATAGAACGACATCTGATGGTCGGCGCGGTCGGTCTCGACGTATGGCATGTCGACATTGGCACCGTAGGCCGAACTCGTCGAGGCCAGCAGCATGTGACGGGGCGGGTGGGCGCGTGCGGCCTCCAGTATCTCGAACGTGCCCGCGACATTGCTCTCGAGATAGGAGCGCGGATTCTCGAGCGAGTAGCGCACGCCCGCCTGGGCCGCGAGATGGACGATGATGTCCGGCCGCGTCTCCTCCATCAGTCCGTCGAGAAGGCCCGGCGTCTCGACGCGGGCCTCGACCGCGCGAAAGCCCGGATCCTGCAGCAGCATGGCGTGACGGCGGCGTTTGAGCGCGACGTCGTAGTAATCCGTCATCGCGTCGAGCCCCGTCACCTCGTACCCTTGGGCGAGGAGCCTCCGGACGAGATGCAGGCCGATGAAGCCGGCCGATCCGGTGACGAGGGCCTTGGGTCGCATGGGGCGGGTTTCCTTTGGTAAGCAGTGACGGAGCGCGCGCCCGCGGGCGCTCATCCCTTATCGCGCGCCGCCTTGGTCCGGCACCAGCCCAGAAACGCGCGTTCGGGTGCAGCGAGCCTCTCGCGGCCCGATGCCTCCCACCAGGCGCGCCATTCCGCCTCGAGCGCATGGACGTCGCGGCCGGGCAAGATCGCACGCGCAGCCTCGAGCGTGTCGCCGGACATGGGCGCGGGGCCGGTGCCGGGGGCGGGACCCGCGCGGCGCGGACGCACGCGCAGCCGGTCGCCCGGCAATTCCTCGAGCGTGTAGTCGGGCAGATGGTCCTCGGCGATGATGCGTCTGAGCGCCGCGCGGAAGACCCGGATCGGCGCGGTCGATCCGGCCTTCAGGTGCAGAACGCCCACCCCCACCTGCCAGTCGGGCTGGCGTCCACAATGCTTGCGCGCAAGTTCGTAGATCCGGCGTTCGAGCGGTTTTCTCAGACGGAAGTAGTCGCGGCTGAGCGTCAGCACGGATTTCGACAGGACCGCGCGATAGAGCCATTCGCTGAGCGTCACGCTGACCGAGACCATGCGCCCGCCCCGCGCCTTGCGCACGATCTCCCAGCTCTCGATGAGACCGAAACCCGCCGTCGTCTCCTGACCTCCGGTCTCGATATTGGTGGTGATGCGGGTGCCCGCGAGCCTCTCGAAGGCCTGGACGAGACGGGCATAGCTGTCACCCGACGTATCGCGGTTCGTGGCCATCAGCAGATCGTGAGCACGAAGCCTGAGATGCCGCGACACGGCGCGGCCCGCATTGATCGCGGCCATGAGTTGGCTCACGCAATAGATGAGGATGTCCTTGTCATGGATCGTGGCGCGGCCGCGCACCGAAGGTGTCACCGTCACATCCGTGCCGTTGTGGGTGTAGCTCAGGATTCGCCGATCGGGCTTCGTCGCAAGCGAGAATATGGGATGCTCCATCGTGCCCAGATCATTCTTCGGGCGCGCGCCGAAGACGTCGCACAGAAAGAAGTCGCCGGGAGGGCCTCCGGCCTTGGAAAGGGTCATCGTCTCTGCCTCGCGCCGTTCGGCCAATCCACCCGCGATCGGCGTCGTTTCTGCCGCGCCAGCCTTTCGGGGGATCAGTGACACCCTAGACATATCCACAGGTCTGCGTCCAGCCGGCGACCGGTGGATCGGAATCGCGACGGCGTTGGATCAGAGTCGCACTTTCGTCGGATCAGAGTCGGATGGGACCTTCATGCCGATTGATTATCACTCAACCTCAGTGGGTTGAGGCGACTCCAATCCACCGAAGATTGTTCGTAACGATTCAACTAACAAATCTAACTAGAAAAAAGGCTTGGACGCCTGTCGATTCCACCGGATCCACACAAAATCAGCACCGGGCACAGCTATGAAAACAGGATATTCACTCAAGATGTAATGCCATTGATATGATGTACTCCATATTTGCATATGTAATATGAAATAGCGTACATTGCCGATACCGCCTTACATTGAAAGCAAGCTGATGCCCCCTGCCCTGCCACCGTATTTCGGTCTCGACCCTGATGCCGCTCTCGCTGCACTCCCCGCCGAAACAGCGATCGAAAGCTTCGTCGGAATCGCCCGGGCCGCCGCGTCCGGGCGCCAAGATCTCATCCGGCACACTGCAGCTTCCTTCCTGATCAAAGACGATCTGCGGCTTTTCTCGACATGGGAGATCACCCGTTATCTCATCCCGATCGCCCAGGGCCATTTCCGTCGCGTGCTGAAGCAGAACCCCGCCTTGCCCCAGGGCCGGTCCGACACTCCGGGTGGTGCAAGGTGGTTCACCCTCGAGGAGGTCATGCAGCTCAAGGCTCACTTCGGAGAAGAGGGATCGAAGGCCAAGGAATACCTGCCCTATCGCCCGGCGGGGATGCAGGCCCGGATCTGCACGCTCGCCAATCTCGTCGCGAGTACCGGCAAGACCACTAACGTCGCGCATCTCGCAATGTCGGCAGCGCTCGACGGCTACAAGGTGCTCACGATCGACCTTGACCCTCAAGGCGGGCTCGGCGTGATCCTTGGGCGTCGAGCCGAGAATGAATGGCAGACGGTACTGCCCCTCCTCGCAAAGCACTATGCGCAGCATCTGCGATCCGAGAACCAGCGCAGGCTTGACCGCGGCGACCCACCCGTCCCGCTCGACGATATGCTCGATCGCGCGCTCGGAACCAGCGGCTCCGATCTTGTGCAGCCGACACGTTGGCCGAACTTGGATCATATCGGCGCGCATCTCGATCTCGCCCGGGCCGAGTTGCAGATCCCTGCCTGGCAGATGCAAGGACGTAGCTGGAAGCCCTGGAACGCGCTCAAGGAGATGCTCGCCTCGGAGGGGCTGCTCGATGCCTATGACGTCGTACTGATCGATACTGGACCCAGTCTCGGGACGCTGACGATCGGAGGAGTCGCAGCGGCCGATATCCTGTTTGTCCCCCTCGGGGCGACGCTGGACGATTTTGACGCGACGACACGGTTCCTCAAGGCGCTCCACGCTACGTTCCGAATGATTGAAGACAGCGAGAACCAGGCTGCCCGTGCGCTTGGTCGGGAGGAGACGCGATTCTTCTGGGATGCGGTTCGCCTCCTCGTCACCCGCTACGACGAGGCCACACAAGCCGAGAATGCCGCGCTCATGCAAGCAAGCCTCGGGTCCGCGCTTGTCCCGAGGCGGCAGGCACTGACACCGCTCATCGGTCAGGGTGAAGGGCGTGTCAGGGCCGTCTACGAGGCGGATTACCGCAACTTTAACCGAGAGATCTACAGCCGCGCCCGGGAATCCTTCGACGCAACTTATGCGACCTTCAAGCAGCTTCTCATCGGAACCTGGCGACGCGCAATCGAAGCAACGGGCCCGGAATGATCGAAGCCCCTACCCGGCCCAATCTCCTCTGATCTTGACCGCGGTCAACCAATTCACGCGCGAAATATCGGCCTCCGCGCGGTCGCGCGGACAACCTGATAACCGTTCTTGGCGATCCAACGTTGCGATGCCGAAGCGACACTCGCCCATAATCTGAAGGAGACCGCCGATCACGTTCGACCCAACGAGGAAACGAGCGCGGATGACAATGTCCGTTCAGCATTCGACCTGCAAGACATAGGTTCGACTTAGCTGATCCGCGACTGGCTTGGGCTCGGCACCAATGGGATCGAAAGACTGATGTCGAGCCTCAAGATGCACGGGCAGCAGGTTCCGATTGAGGTCATCGATCTGGGCGAAACGATGCAGCCGCGATACTGGCTTGTTGCTGGCTGGAGAGGGTTTCACGTTCTCAGAGGACTGTTCGCAAACCCGGCGCAACCTTTGACGATTCTGGCATTCCTGCGCATGCCGGCTGAATTGGGAGAAGCCTATCTGGCAATGGTCGAGAAGAACGAGATTTGCGTGGCCTCGGATACTATGAGCGCGCGCATCGTTATAAAAAGTGTTGAGTAGGGTGCCTTTCCCAGTACGAGGCCTCGGTCTCATGATCGCAAGGGTGCTGAATTAGGATCCAACTTCAGAGCGAGTTTGGGATGTTCACTCAACTATACGCTCGCCACCGACAGCGCTGGCGAGCAGGCCGTAATCGTCTGGCAGCACGCTCGCCTATACGCATTATGTCAACGTCAGCACTCTGTTAGATGGCCCCGATCTTGATAGGCCGTTCCACCGAGACCTGCTCGATTAGCTGACCGCTCGCTAACTCAAGGACTGACGGCCCGACTTGTACCGCGGTACAAAGATCACGCAGGAAAGAAGTCGGTTACCCCGCACTCCACGGCTTGATCCGGCCAGTTCGTCCTGAGGACTTCTTTTTTGGTAAGAGATTTGTACCGCGGTACAAATTCAAAGGGCGATCCAGGCCGCTTTCGGCAACAACCACGATGGTTAGCTGATATGGGAAGTTAAGCGGACCCAGAGCCCAAGGTGCGAAAACTTGTACCGCGGTACAAGTTTCAGCCTCAGACTCGTGGAGTCTTGGTCCAGCGATCGAAGAGCGTGTCGCCCTCTTCCGCGAGCCAGTCGAGGAAGGCTCGATCCTCTTTCGATGCGGTAGTGAAAGTCAGCGATCCGCCACGTCGAAGTAGCGTCACACGGCCTTGCGCAAGCGCTTGAGGGGCAGGGGGCGGGGCACGTTCGGCCTTGAGTTGGAGCGCGGCAAGTGCCGCGGCAAAACGTTCGGCCGATCCCGCGACGCCTTCGGTCGCCCGGATCGCTGTTTTGCGTCGTCCGGCATCCGCCCGCGTACAGAGATCGGCTATCTGCACCCATTGTCGCCGCCCCACGCCATGGGCGGGTCCGATCGCGTCGACGAGCGCATCCGGCACATCGCGTAGCACTGCGCCCATGCGGCTGATCTCGGTGCGCGGAATGCCAAGCGTCTCGTCGATCATCGTAGGGCGTAGGCCCGAAGCGCGGAGCTGCTGAACGAAGACCGCCTTTTCGATGAAGCTCGTCTCAAGGCGTTCGTTGTTTTCGAGGCCTTGGGCCACAATCGCTTCCTCGTCGTCGAGCTGGCCAACCAGCGCGCGGACGGGGATGCCCAATTCACGGCAAGCTGCGATGCGCCGACGCCCGTAGACCGGCTCGAACTCGTGCTCGCCCTCCGGTGTCGCGCGCAGCAGGACCGGAATCTGCTGTCCCGCCTCGCGAATCGAGGAGACGAGCCCCGCGATATCGGCACTGGCGTCGAAACGGTCGGCGAAGCGGGATTGGCCGATCCGATCGGTCTCGACCTCCTGGATAGATTGGTTGCGGAGCTCGTCGAAGGTCTCGCGGAAGCGGCGGACATTGGGGCTTGAGGA
This sequence comes from Palleronia sp. LCG004, assembly GCF_032931615.1. Taxonomy (NCBI): domain Bacteria; kingdom Pseudomonadati; phylum Pseudomonadota; class Alphaproteobacteria; order Rhodobacterales; family Roseobacteraceae; genus Palleronia; species Palleronia sp. LCG004. The sequence goes on along the minus strand of NZ_CP136763.1, from coordinate 26,495 downwards.
TTTCGGCGCACCGTCGGCTTCGCCCGCGAGTGCACGGCTCATCCCCGCCGAGAGGAGTCCCTTACGCGCCATGATCTGCTCTCCCCCAGGATGCGTGTATGAGGCCTTCGAGTTCGCCCGTGACGCGATCTACGGCGTCCCAGGCCCGCTGATAGGTCTGTCGGTGGAAGTTCGACGGATCGACCTCGACGATGGATTCGGACGTGGTCGCGGCATCTGCGATGGCTGTCGAGAGGTAGAACTCGTTCGTCATGACCGCGGTCTCGAGGATCGACCGCAGATAGCCCGCCACCTGCACCGACGGCTGGTCGGTCGGATTGTAACGGGTGATGAGATACTTGATCCAGTCATAGGGTCGCTGTCCCTTCCGCCGTTCGATCACGCCCATCATCTCGCCCGTCATGCCGAGGAATGTGCCAAGGCTCATGACGTCGACGAAGGAAGCGGTGACCGTCACCAGAAGCGAGGTCGAAGTGAAGAGAGAGGCCATGACTGCGAAGGACATCTGCGGCGGGCAGTCGAAAAGGATCACGTCGTAATCGTCGCGGATTGGGGCAAGCGCTTCTTCGACGCGCAGGAAGAACGGGGCCTGGCGCTGGTCGTTGGCCGCGGTCTCGTGCTCGAATTCCATGATCTGCATGCTTGACGGAATGAGGTCGAGCCGCGGGATATGCGTGGGTCGCACGACGTCGCCGATCTCGATCGGTCGGCTCTCGGACACGCCGTCTTCGGGATAGCGGATCGCATGATAGAGCGTTGCCATGTCGGGTTCGCGTTCGGGGATGATCCCGAAAAGCTGCGTGAGGCTCGCCTGCGGGTCGAGATCAATGGCGAGCGTGCGGTAGCCGCGCATGGCGAGCGCTTGGCTCAGATGCTGGGTCGAAGTGGACTTGCCGACGCCGCCCTTGAGGTTGATTGCGGAGATGATTGCGGGGGCTTCGCCTTCCTGTCGGCGGGTGACGTGGCGGGAATCGAGCTTGCCCTGATCGATCAGCCGGTCGCGGATGGCGTGGATCTCGGAGGCGGTGAAATGGCGCCGCGTGCCTCTCAGCATCGTGCCCTGCGGCAGGTCCGCATTAGTACGCAGGATATGGCGCAGGGCGTTCTGGCTCACCCCGATCCAATGGCAGGCCTCCTTGAGCGGGAAGGGGCGCAGCATCCGCGCCTTCGCCGGTTCGAGCAGCCTGTCGCGATGCTGCACGAGTTCGTCGGCGATGAGCGCCGCATGGGTCTCGAGCGTGCTCGATCCGCTGATCCCGGTCATGTCCTGCCTCGATCTGGTTCGTGTTTTTCTCCGCGTAACACGTTTTTCTTAGCGCAACACGGAAAATGCTTAAGGCAGTCGGAAAGACCTCCGTACGGAGAAAAAGGCGGCCTTTAACCCCCCGCGGTCGATGGTCGGATCTGCGACAACCCGATAGAAGGACGCTTCGCCATGCCCGACAAGTTCGCCGATCTCACGAAGGGGCTGTCCTCGCCCCCGACCGCCATCATGTCGATCACTCCCGACGACGATCGCGATCTCAACCAGCCGACACGCGCGATCAATGTGTCTTCCGCCGGAAACCTCCGTGTCACCACGACCGAAGGTACGACCGGAACCGTCTTCGTCGGTGCGGGTATCGCATTTCCGCTTCGCGTCGTACGGATCTGGGCGACGGGAACGGATGCGGAGGGAATAAAGGGGCTCTACTGACCTGTCACGCAGCGTAATTCCTGACGTGACGCAACGTGATATTTGCGATTAGTAAACAAATCGTAAATTTTCTGGAACCAGGGTGGGAGCCGGTTGTTGCCACCTTGTTCCGCGTCGCTCTACGGCAAGTCGTTATGACTCTGTCGAGATGAACTGCGCGCAGTCAGATTGTTGCGTAAAGGTTTGAGATGAAGATTTGGCGACGGGGAACTCATATAGGTCCGATCGGTGGAGCGTGCCCGAGACGCGTTTCGAGACATCGGCGGACCCCATCCAATGTTTGAGGTAACCATGCGTAAAATCCAGACCATGATTGCAGCGGCAGCGCTCGCAGCAATCCCCGCCGTCTCCCAAGCCGTGACCGTCGTGACGAACATCAACGACGGCCCGGCGATCAACAACGTTTCCGAAATGCCGTTCGCGTTCAGCGGGTTCACCCGTTCGGGCGAGCCGGGCGGTACCTATACGTTCAACTTCTTCAACGACCTCGACACGCCCGTTCTGTTCGGCACGACCGCCTTTGCCGGTCCGAACATCGTCGAAGGCGTTACCCTGAGCTTCAACGACGATATGGCGATCGACATTCCCGCCAATTCCGAAGCTTCCGTCGATCCGATCTTCGCGGCAGGCGAATCCTTCTCGCTTACCTTCGATTATGGCTCGACCGGTGAAAGGCCGCTTGGCCGCTTCGGATTTGCCGTCAACGTGGCCGCTGTTCCGCTTCCGGCCGGCGCACTTCTTCTGACGACCGCGCTCGGTGGTGGCCTCGCATTCGCGCGTCGCCGCAAGGCGAAGGCCGAAATGGTCTGATTCGACCGCGACTTAGCGATACGAAAAAGCCGGCGATAACATCGCCGGCTTTTTTATGTCTGCAGAATGCCGTGAAAGCCTGTTTCCGTTCAGCGCTCAATAATAGTCGTAAGCGGCCGTCGATCCGCCTTGGCGGCTCTTGTTGAGCACCACGCCCATGACTTGAGTCTCTTGGGCGATCAGGCGCTCGCATTGATCGATTTCCTTGGCCGTCGTCTCGCCTGCCGCAGCGATGATCAGCGCACAATCCACATGGGTGAGAAAAGCCATCGCATCGTCGTTGGCAAGAAGCGGTGGCGTATCGAAGATCGTGACGTCCGGCGCGTAGTCCTTGTCGAACTGCGCGAGGAGCGGACCCACCGCGCTGCCGAGCAGCACGTCCGAAGCTTGCGCCTCCGTGGAAGAATTGGTCGCGAAGGCAAGGTTCGGAAGGGCGAGGATTGCGGTATCGGCAAAGCTGCTCCGGGAATCGAAGAACCGAGCGACCGAACGGTTGGCGGGATCGATGCCCAGCAGCGTCTCATGACTGGGGCGGCGCATATCGGTCTCGATCGACACGATCTTGCGATCGGGTTGGCGCGACATGCCGAAGGCGAGGTTCAGCGCCAGCGTGCTCTTGCCACATCGGGGTGTGGGAGAGGTGATGGCGATCCGTCGCCAGCCGTTTTCGCGCATGCGCTGCAGGATCCTGGTCCGCAGGATGTCGAAAGGCGTGGAATCGCGGTTCGAGCCGACCGACAGGACCCGATTGCGGATCAGCGTCTCGGCGTCGATCTCGGCGGCACGCAGATCGTTCCATCTTCCTGCATCGGAGGTCTGCGCGGCTTGCGAAGGGGACGCAGCCACATGATCCGGATCGGCGGGAGAGGGGTCGGCGATGCGCCCCGTCGTATCCCGCTTCGCCCGCGCCTTGGCGATCGCGGCCTGGAGTCGTTCGGTCGTCATTTGAAAGGGCCCTCGATCATCAGAGGTTGAGCGTATCCCGGACGCGCTCGGCCACATTCTCGAAGACCGGTTGCAGGGAGGTGATGTTGCGGTCCACGAACCACAGGAGGGCGGGGATCCCCACCACGAGCAGGGCTGTCAGCACGGCGAGACGCATGCGGCGGGTCCTGACCTCTTCCCGGGTCTGGATGTAGGGAATGGTGGCGAGCGTATCGATACCGAGAGCGTTCTGAAGATCCTGCGGGCGACGGATCGCCGAATTGAGGATCTCCATGAGCACGATCAGTGCGATTCCCGCCGCGAGCCCCGCACCGAGCCCCGCGGTCGCGATGAACGGCCGGTTCGGGCTCGAGGGTGAAGACGGACGGGTGGCCTGCTCGATCACGCTGATCCGCTGGCCCTTTGAGAGCGACTCGATCGTGTTGCCCATGTCGGCCCGGGCACGGTTCGTGACGGCTTGGTTGTACTGCGCCTGAAGGTTCTCGTATTCGCGTTCGAGCGAGTTCAGCGTCACGGCATTGCCGGGCGTGGCCTGGATCGTCGCGGACAGATTCTCCATCTGGTTCTCGATCGCTGTGGATTGCTCTTCCACGTTCTCGATCTGGGTGTCGATATCGGCGATCTGGATGTCGTAGAGCGTGGGCGCGGTCCCGCCGCTGCCTTCGGATTGCGAGGAACCCGCAGCGGGCATCGATCCCTCGATCGCCGAGATGCGGCTGCGCAGCAAGTTGAGGCGTGGATTGGTATCGGACAGCACACCCGCCAGCTGGGCGTATTCGTCGCGAAGCTCGGCCAGCCGCGCTTCCTGTGGGCTCATGTTGCCGCCCTGCTGCTGGGCGAAGCCGACCCGGCCCGTTTCCTCGAAGAGGGTGACGAGCTGCCGGCGTCGTTCGCGCAGGGCATTGCCGTCGCGTTCGAGTTGGAGAAGACGCTCCTGCAGGGCCGCCTGCTGGGAGCGACGGAATTCGAGAGAATCAGGCAGTGCCTGAAGATTGCTTTCTTGGAAGTCCAGAATGCGCTCGCTCACGGCCGAGAGCTGTTGTTCGAGCCTGTCGACCTCCTGCGTGAAGAAGTCGAGCGTCTGCGTCGCCACCGAGGTGCGCATCCGCACGTTCTGCTGCAGGATCTGGGTCACGATATCGTTGACGACCTGCGCGGTGATCTGCGGCGTAGTGGCATCGAAGCTTACCGTAACGATCATCGCCTCCGTGGGAGAGCCGCCCCCGCGGGTGCGGATCGAGATGCGCTGGCGCAGATCGCTTACCTTCTCGTCGGCGGTCATCGAGGCGGCATCCTCGACGCCTGCATAGATGTTCAGCCGGTTCGCGAGCTCCAGAAGCACGTCACGCGACAGAATCCGCTGCTGGATGATCTGCAGCATCTCGTTCTGGCTGGCCTGAACGGTGGAGGAGGCGAGATTCTCGGGGATCTGCTCGGATTCCACGATCAGCGTTGCCTGGGCGCTGTAGACGGGCTGCTGCGAGAGCGCCACGACCACGCCCAGTACCGCCCCCACGACCGCGAAGGCGATGAGCAACGGCAGCCGCCGAAGGAACAATCCTAAATAGAACCTGAGATCCATCAATCCTGCTTTCAGTCGGAACCCGTATCGTCGAAGGACGGCACCAGCCGCAACGGCTCGGTATGGCCGCCGGCGAAGAACATGCCGTCATTGAGCACGTCCTGCACCGTCTCCTTCGTGACGCGCGTCGTATCATTCTCGAAGGCGTAAAGCATCGCGAAATCGCCCAGTTGGTTGATGAGCCGTGGCACGCCGCCCGTGGCTTGGCGGATCAATTCCACGCTATCAGGCGTGAAGATCTCGTGTTCGGCTCCTGCGATACGCAGTCTGTGCCGGATGTATTCCGCCACCGACCCGTCCTTCAGCGCCGGCAGGAAGAAACTCGCCGAAACCCTCTGGGCCAGCTGGACCATGTCGGGACGCATGATGGTCTCGCGCAGTTCGGGCTGGCCCACGAGAATGAGCTGAACGAGCTCGTTGTCGTCGGAATTGATGTTGGTGAGCATCCGCACCTGTTCGAGCGAGGCGCGATCGAGATTCTGTGCCTCGTCGAAGATCAGCACGACCCGTCGGCCCTCGGCGTATTGCGTGATGAGATAGGTCTCGAGCTGGCGGTGGAGCTGAACGTAGGTCGCATCGGCGGGTGCGTCCTGGTCCAGCGCCATGAGCACCCAGCGGAAGAGCTCGTCGCGCCCGCCGATCGGGTTCGAGATGAGCCCTACCCGGATCTCGCCGATGTCCTCGGCAGCGGTTCTGAGCAGATTGCGCAGCAGCGTCGTCTTTCCCGACCCGATCTCGCCTGTGACGAGGGTAATGGGCGCGCAGGTGATGATGCCGTATTCGAGCACCGCCGCCGCCCGCCTGTGGGCCGGCGACCAATAGAGGAAATCGGGGTTGGGAACCAATGTGAAAGGGCGTTCCCGAAGGCCGAAATGCTCGGTATAGATGTCCATCGTCAAGGCCAAGGGGGGACTCCTTCGGGAAGGCGGCGGGCGGGCTGTGAGCGGCGAGCCTACGGCATCCGGGACGTAATTACGAATCACTCTTGCCGCAATGCAGCGAAAGATGCCATCTCCCGCAGCATGAGCGGACCCGGCGGGCAGAGTATCTTCGATCGAGATGTGCACAATTCGACAAATTTTATGCGAATTGTTTCAGCATCCTCCTTCGTGCGACACGATGCTTGGAGAGTTGGGCGAGAGTCTGTAATGACTGTGCCATATTCGAGGCATAAGTTTCGACTTGAACCCATTTTCGTGTTCCGCGTTCCGAGTACCGTTGCCGTTGGAGATGTTATGTCGAAGCCAGATTATCTTATAGAGTTCAGCCCCGAGCATGCTGCGGCGGTGTCGGTCGGAAACGTCTCTCCGGTCGCGATCCGCAAGGAGCGTGGGGCCGGCGTCTATCTCAGGGCCGGCAAGCGCGGACTCGATCTGTTGCTGACGCTGCTTTTCGTACCGATCGTCCTTCCCACGATCCTGATCCTCGCCCTCCTGATCGCCCGCGACGGAGCCTCTCCCTTCTACATCCAGAAGCGCGTGGGCTTGAACGGTCGCATCTTCGGCATGTGGAAGCTGCGCACGATGGTGCCCGATGCCGAAGCCAGGCTCGATGCCTATCTGGCGAGCTCGGAGGAAGTACGCAGCGAATGGGAAATCAAGCAGAAGCTCCGGCACGATCCGCGCATCACCCGGTTCGGAAGGATCCTGCGCCGCACTTCGCTCGATGAGCTGCCGCAGTTCTTCAATGTGCTGCGTGGGGACATGAGCATCGTGGGGCCGCGCCCGATGATGGCGGGGCAGGAGCATCTCTATCCCGGGCTGAGCTATTACGCGCTGAGACCGGGCCTTACCGGGCCATGGCAGGTCTCCGACCGTAACGCCTCCTCCTTCGCGGATCGCGCGCGCTTCGACGACGCGTATTTCCGCGAGATCTCGGTTTCCAAGGATATTCGTCTTATGGCCTCCACCGTCGACGTCGTGCTGCGCGGGACGGGCTGCTAGCTTTTCTGTTAGTAGATTGGTAGATCATGACCTGATAAGCCCGCATGCAAATGCGGGTTTTTTCGTATCAGTCTGATTGGATCATCGTTTATGGCACCGTCTCGTCTTCTTCGTCTTTCTCTTCTGATCCTGGGGCTCGGGGTGCTCGTGGCCTGCGAGGATCCCGAGGATGCGGCGGAACGCTATTACCAATCCGCTCTAAGCCTGCTCGAGGCGGGCGATGTCGACCGTGCGATGGTCGAACTGCGCAACGTCTTCGACAATGACGGCCAGCATCAGGAAGCACGCGCCCTCTATGCCGATCTCCTCGTCCAGCAGGGCAACACTTCGGAGGCCTACAGCCAGTATCTTCGACTGGTCGAGCAATCGCCCGACAATGCCGAAGCGCGGCGCATGCTGGCGGGCATGGCGCTCGACCTCGGCAACTGGACCGAGTTCGAGCGTCATGCCGGAGCCGCGGTGGAGCTTGAGCCCGATCAGCCCTCGACCCAGGCACTGCAGATCGCGCTCGACTACCGCGAGGCGATGCTCGACCGGGACGAACCCGAGGCAGCTGCGGCTGCCGAGCGTGCCCGAGCCCTGCTCGAGGCCGATCCGGACCTCACCGTCGCGCGGCGTATCCTGATCGACTGGCTCGTGCAGGGGCCCGATGCTGCCCGCGCGCTGCCCGAGATCGACCTTGCGCTCGAGGAGCAGCCCACTTCGCGGTCGCTGCAGATGACCCGCCTGTCGGTGCTGGGCCGTCTCGACGACGACGCGGCGACCGAAGAGCAGCTGCGCCATATGTACGAACTCTTCCCTGACGACGAGCAGATCTCGGGCTATCTCATCAGCTGGTATATCTCGACCGGCAATCTCGATGCGGCCGAGGAGTTCCTGCGCGCCGAGGCCGGTCCCGACGACGCGGCCCCCGAGGGGCATCTGACAGTGGTCGAGCTTTTGGGCGAACGGGACGGGCCGGAGGCTTCCCTGGCCGAACTCGACCGCCTGACCGAGGCCAATGCCGAGACCGAACTCGGACGGCTCTACGCCTCCGAGGCTGCGGCGCTGCGCTTCCGTCTCGGCCAGCGCGAGGAGGGGCTCGCGCAGATCGAGCAGGTCGTCGAAACCGCCACAAGTACCGAGCGTCGGCTCGAGGCCAAGATGGCCCTGTCGCAGATGCGTGCAGCCATGGACGAAACCGATGCGGCCTTCGCGCTCGTTGACGAGATCCTTGCGGAGGACCCCAGCCATGTCGACGCGCTCAAGGTACGTGGCGCGCGCGAGATCCGCGAAGGATCCTTCGGCGATGCCATCTCCAATCTGCGCACGGCCCTGGGCCAGGCACCGACCGATGCGGAGATCATGATCCTGCTGGCAGAGGCGCAGCAGAAATCCGGCAACATCGAATTGTCACAGCAGCAACTGGCCCAGGCCGTCGAGGTGTCGAACGCGGCCCCCGGCCCCTCGCTCATCTATGCGCAGTTCCTCGAGGGGCAGGGCAACCTCTCCTCCGCCGAGACGGTCCTGACCAACGCGCAATCCGCCAGCCCTGGCAATCTCGACGTCGCCGCGGCACTCGGGCGAGTACTCTTGCAGCGCGATCGCCTGGCCGAGGCAGGCGCGCTTGCCCAGCGGCTGCAGCAGCTCGACGTCCAGCGGGCGCGCCAGATGGCACAGGCGTTGCAGGCGCAGATTCTGTTCCGCCAGAACCGCGTCGACGAGAGCCTTTCCTTCCTCCAATCGCAGGTCGACGAGGGCGGATCGACGGGCGAGGAGCTTGCCGCGACGCTGCAGCTTTTGCGACTGCAGGTCCAATCGAACCGGCTCGACGAAGCGCGGTCCACCATCGCTCGCCTTGGCGAGCGCTATCCCGAAAGCCAGGCCGTGCAGATCCTGCAGGCCGACCTTCTCTCGCTCGAGGGGCGCACCGACGAGGCGATCGCGTCCTATCGCGATGTCCTCGCGGAAAATCCCGACAGCCTCCCGGTGGTAGAGCGTCTCTACCGTCTCCTGCGTCAGCAGAACCTCGTGGAAGAAGCTGACGCGCTCGTTCGCGACAGCCTTGAGATCATGCCCGAAGCCCGTTCCCTGCAACTCGTGGAGGCCGGACGGCTCGAACGGGAAGGGGACATCGAAGGCGCGATCGCAATCTACGAACAGCTCTACGAGGCTGATTCCGACGATCTCATCGTGGCCAACAACCTCGCAAGCCTGCTGTCGGTCCACCGCGAGGATCAGGCTTCGCTCGACCGGGCGCACCAGATATCCCTGCGGCTGACCGGCGCGCGCGAGCCCGCCTTCCAGGACACGCTCGGCTGGATCCAGGTGCAACGCGGAGATATCGACGCGGCCATCGGGAACCTGCAGGCCGCCGCGCGCGGCCTGCCGCAGGAGCCGAGCGTTGCGCTCCATCTGGGGCTCGCCTATGCGGCCGCGGGTCGCGATGCGGATGCCGAGGCCGAGATCGAGCGGGGCCTCGCGCTCGAGCAGGAGGCTCCGGCCATCCTGGTCGAACGCGCCCGCGCGGCGCTCGAAGGAGCGGGTCCTGACCAGGCCACGGGCCAAGGCACGGAAGGGTCGGGCGATACGCAATAATCCGCCGCAACCTAGGACGGGGAGTTGCCGATAAGGCACGGCATTCCCTACACACGTCGCAACATCCGCGCGACGCCATGATTTCCCGGCGAAACTCTGCCAGTCTCGCCGGTGAAGTCGACTCTCATCGGAGATTGTCAATGAAACTGCTTTGGGCGACCGCTTTCGCCATCCTGTCATTCGTGGCGCTCGCGCCCGGCGAGGCCGGGGCACAGGATTACCGCCTGCGGCCCGGTGATGTCGTACGCGTCGAGGTGATCGAGGATCCGTCGCTGAACCGTGACGTCCTGATCTCGCCCGACGGGCAGATCTCCTTTCCTCTCGCAGGCAACATCCGCGCGGGCGGACGCACGATCGAACAGATCCAGTCGACCCTGACAGCCGCGCTCGAGGACGATTTCGCCGTCACGCCCAGTGTCTTCGTCGGCCTTTCATCGCTCGCCCAAGAAGAGCCTCGGGTCCCCCAGGAACCGGTCGAACCCGAAACGTACAATGTCTACATGCTGGGCGAGATCGCCAATTCCGGCCTCATCCAGGTCGAGCCCGGCACGACGATCCTGCAGGCCTTCGCGCTTGCCGGAGGCTTCAGCGATTTCGCCGCCACCAAGCGGATCCAGCTGCGTCGCACCGATGCGCAGGGCGTGCCGCAGATCTACCGCCTGAACTACAAGGCTATCGAAAACGGGACGAGCCCCAACGGACAGCTCATGGTCGCGCCGGGCGATACCTTCATCGTGCCGACCCGCCGCCTCTTCGAATAGGCGCGCCCGGATGATCCTCGCTCGCCCGACGCTCGGCAGTCTCGCCGTGCTCCTCGCGCCCGCCTTCGTGACGGGACCGGTCATGGCCCAGGAGGGCGGGCGTCTCGTCTCGTTCGATCTCTCGCAGCGCTTCGAGGCCAACAGCAATGTCGATCTCGATCCCGGGGTCGAGGATGAATCGGCACTCCTGTCGACGACGCGTCTCGGCTTCGGAATCACGAGTGCCACGCCGATCTCGACGCTCGGATTGCAACTCGGGGGGCTCTACCGCGAGGATTTCCGGGATACCGAGTCCAGCGGTTTCGAGGGGCCCGATGCCTCGCTCAGCTACGACCGGCGCGGAGCCAATTCCGGCTTCTCCTTCGGGGCGGGCTATTCGAGCCAGGACGTGGATTATCTCGACGCGTTCGACCTCACGGATTTCGTCGACGAGACCGGCGAGCTTCCTCCGGATTTCAACGATTTCGAGGATGCATTCGAACGTACCGGCACGCGCGAGAGCCTGCGCGTCAACACCACGCTCTCCTACGGCACTGACGGACCCTATGGCGTGAGCGTCTCCCTGTCGGGGCGGGACGTGAGCTATTCCGATCTGAGCGAGGGATCGACACTCGAGGATGCGCGCGACTTCAATGCGAGCGTCACGGGGCGGATCGACCTCAATCCCGTGATCAGCACTTCCACCACCTTGCGATACCGCTATGCGGAGGAAGGCGACGACGTCGAGGAGACGACGGGGCTCGGTTTCGGTGTCGATTACCGTCAGGCTATCGTGACCTACAGCACCTCCTTCGACGTCAACCGCGTGGATGAAGGGACCCGGATCGGCCTTTCGGGCGGCATCGCGCGGGATTTTGCGGGCGAGGGGCGGCTCAGCCTCAATCTCGGCCTGGTGCAGACCGCGAACGACGATCTGACCTGGAACGGCTCGGCCGCATATTCCCAGCCGCTCGATCCGGTCTCGAACGTGAACGTGACCTTCCGCCGGGCCGTCAGCAGTGATCCGGAGGAGGGCGAGACGGCCAACACTGTCCTTTCGGCCGGCTATACCCGTTCGCTGTCGCGGCTGACCTCGCTGGGGATCAACGCGCAATTCGCCCGGACCGAGGATCTCGATATCGATGCGACGGATACGACCGGCCGCGTCTCGGCAACTCTCTCGCGCCAGCTTACCCGTGACTGGAGCCTGACCGGAGGGCTGAGCCATACCTTCCGCGAAGAGGACGATCTGGGCAGCGCAAGCTCGGAAAGCGTCTTCGTCCAGATCGGCCGCAGCTTCGTTTCGCCCTTCTGAAGGAGCTGAATGGTCGAGGCTGGATCTAGGCCAAATGCGCGTCATCGCATCTGATCGAAAGGTGCCTCAGCCCCCGGCGTCGACACGTGGCGGGGTTATCAGGGCCGGATTGCCTATCGCCGATCCCCCGTTCGGCACGTCGTTGAAGATGACGGAATTGGCTCCGATCCGGGCACCTTCTCCGATCACCACTGCTCCGACGATACAGGCTCCCGCACCGATATCGACGCCGGCCCGGACGATCGGCAGATCTGCCGTTCGGTCGCGCCGCCGGATCCCCATCGTGGTGTTTTGCCGGATATGGACGTCGTCGCCGATCGCCCGCGCGCTCAGCACGATGCCGCTATGGTGCCAGATGCGGACGCGGCGGCCGAGCTTGACGGTGTACCACAGCGAGATGCCACCCAGGATCTCCACCGCCTTGAAGAGGATCATGTAGAGAACCGTGCAGGGTGCGCGGATGATCTTTGGTTGTCCCATGCGCCAATTGCCAAAGCGGTTGCTGAATACGGCCCAGAATCCCTGCTCGAAGATCCGGCTTTCGTGGGTGCGAAAATCCTCGGCAACGAGTGCCCAGAACCCGATCCCCTCGGGATTTTCGTTGCGTCTCCCGCGCTCGGAAACGGGCGGGATTGCCATCTCACGCTCGGCACGCAGGAAATCTTCGGAGACGAGGGACATTAGGGGCCCTTTAGAGGTTCAGGAAGGACGATATCCGCCGCCCGGGATCCGGGCACGATCCGACACGGGCGGTGGCGAGAGGCGCGCGAAGGCTACGCGAGCGGCAAAATCGCGCAGATAGCCTTCGGGACGCGGCGAGCCCTTGCCGCGCAGGCGACGCTGCAGATCGCCAAGCCATACCGCGCCGATCCGGCCGAGTGCCGTGGCGCGTGCATAGCCCGCCCCGTGGTTCTTGGCGAAATACCGCGCCCAGGCCTGGAACCAGTAGGCGGGCATCCGCCCCTTGCGGACGGTGCGATCCTGCACGCCTGTGGCGGCCCCCGCGATATGGACGACACGCGCATCCGGTGCATGCCAGCTCTGCCAGCCGGCTCGCGCCCCCTGCAGCATGTAGTCGACTTCCTCGTAATAAAGGAAATAGCCGTCATCCATGTCGCCTAGGTCTTTGAACGTTTCGTGCCGGATCAGCACGGCGGTGCCGGTCACCCAGTCCGCGCGCACGGGTACGTCGCTGTCGGGAATGGTCGACCGGGCGCGACGCGCAAGGATGTCGAGGCCGAGCTGCCCGTAGATTTCCCCCGCCATCGAAGGAAAGTTGAATGCACCGATCCACGAGCTTCCGTCCGGGTTTTCCACCCGCGGGCCCACGAAACCCGCTTCGGGCGTCTCGCGCATCACGCGCAGCATTTCGCGAATGGATCCGGGGCGTACCTCGGCGTCGGGATTGAGCAGCAGGATCGCCTCCGGTTGCCATTCCATTCCGCGGATCGCGGCGAAGGCCACGTTGTTGCCGGCCGCGAAGCCGCCGTTGATCGGCGAGGGCAGAAAGGTGATCTCGGGGCCCGTGCCATCCATCGCCGCGATCCCACGGGCGAGGGCTTCCCCGTCGTTATCGGGGGAGGCGTTGTCGACCACGAAGGTCCGGGCGCGCGGGAAATGCGACAATTCCTCCTGCAAGGCGGGAAGCGCCTGCAGGACGAGCTCCGACGTCCCGTAGCTCACGATCGCGACGACGATGCCGCCGCCTGCAGAATAGGTCATCAGATCGACCTCCGAATGATGCGCGGACATTCCCGCAACGTGGTCCGTTTGCCAAGCTCGCGGGGAGATTTTCCGCTCTCCGTGATCGACTTGAGGCGATTTTTCCGCGATCCGTGCTTCCATTTTGCAAGGCGGAAGCGATAGAAGCCGGGGGCGGGGGGCACAAGAGAGAAGATCGCGAAAATGCCGTCCAGTCCTGTTGCCAACACGTTCCTCATCGGTGCCCAGAAGGCCGGGACCACCTATCTCGCCGCCATGCTCGACCGGCATGCTTCGGTCTGCGTCTCGCACCCGAAAGAGCCGCATTTTCTGAGCGGGGATCATGTCGATGACATGGATGCCTATGCACGCTGCTTTTGCGACCCTGATGCCCCGATCCGTGTCGACGCATCGACGACCTACAGCTTTCTCAGGCCCGCCCGCGATCTCGATCGGGAAGGCGCGCCAGGCCTTCTCGCGCCCGTGCCGCGACGCATCGCCGAGATCGCGCCCGAGGCGAAGCTCATCTATATCCTGCGCGACCCGGTCGCTCGCGCGAAATCGGCCTATCGGCACAACCGCCGCCGGATTGGCGCACCCGAGGGGCCTGTCTCGCTTGCAGGCGCGCTGCGCGAGGATCCAATGCTGGTTCTTGCGGGGCGCTATGCCGACCAGATCGACCGCTATCTCGAGGTTTTCGCGCCTGATCAATTTCTGTTTCTCGACTTCGCGGAGTTGACGCGCGATCCCGCAACCGCGCTCGACAAGACCTGTACCTTTCTGGGCCTTTCCTCCGAAGGGATGTCGACCGAGATCGATGAAGGGGATCGCAACCTCGCCCACGAGCTCAACCCGGCGGGGCGCCGGTTCCACAAGATGGCCGGTCTCAGAAGTGCGCTGCGCCGGATTGTCCCGTCGGATCTTCGCCGGTCCCTCAAGGCGCGGTTCCTTGTTCAGCCTGCCCCAGAGGTCACGTTTACCGACGTCGAGGAGGCTGAGAGCTTCTTCGTCGACGATCGCGCGCGGTTGCCGGGCTTGACGGGGCTATCGATATGATCGACTTCGTCGTGATCGGCCCCAGGAACCGTTGCCGCACCGCAGAAAGCGTGTGAAGAGATCCGCAACGAAATCGAGATAGATCCGGAGCCGGTCCGTCTCCCTTCCAAAAACGAGTAGCCGCATGAGCCGAAAGACCAAGATCGCCGTTGTGGGACTGGGCAAGATGGGCCTGTCGCACTTTTCCATCGTCAACGCCCATCCCGATGTCGACTGTGTCGCCTGCGACGCGACCGGGTTTCTCATCGACGTGCTGGGCAAGAACTTGCCCAACACTCTCTACAAGAGCTACGACAAGATGCTGGCCGAGGAGACGCTCGATGCCGTCGTGATCGCCACGCCCTCGCGTCATCACGCGAGCATGGTACGTGCGGCGCTCGAGCGCGGGATCCACGTCTTTTGTGAAAAGCCCTTCTGCCTCGACTGGCGCGAGGGCGACGCGCTGGCAAGTTTGGCCGAGGAAAAGGGACTGATCGGGCAGGTGGGCTATCACTACCGCTATGTCGGCGCGTTCAAGGAAATGCAGAAGGTCCTCGCCTCGGGCGCTCTCGGCGATATTCATCACATTCTGGCCGAAGCCTACGGACCCGTCGTGCTGCGTCCCAAGCGGCAGACCTGGCGCACCCAGAAGGCCGAGGGCGGTGGCTGTCTCTACGATTATGCGGCCCATCCGCTCAATCTCCTGAACTGGGTCTTCGGTACGCCCGAGCGGGTGAGCGGCAGTCATCTCAACTCGATCTTTTCGGCCGGCACCGATGACGAAGTCCTCTCGACGCTGAAATTCCCGGGCGGACAGCTGGCGCAGCTCTCGGTCAACTGGTCGGACGAATCGCATCGCAAGATGTCGACCAAGATCAGCCTGATCGGCACCAACGGGCGGATGAATGTAGACCGTCAGGAATGCCAGATCTATCTGCGCAAGGCGTCGGATGCGCTGCCGGATTACGGCGCGGGCTGGAGCGTGCGCTATACCACCGATCTGACCGAGGATCCGTGGTTCTATCTCAGGGGCGAGGAATATTCCGCCCAGATCGCGGATTTCGTGGAGGCCGTCGCCGCCGGCGAGACACGCGCGCGCGAGAACGATTTCCGCTCGGCCGCGATGACCGACCAGACCATCGCCATGATCGTCGACGATGCGGGCAATCCCGGTACCGCGTCCGTCACGCCGGCCCCTGCCGTCGTCGCGGGCAAGACCGAAGGCGGGCGCGGCTGGCGCAGCCTCTTCGGCCGCTAAGGATCAGGAAGGATCACGTCATGGACAGACTTCTCTTCGGCGACAACCAGTTCTTCGGCATCAACCACATGTCCGAGGAGAAGGCGCGCGCCCAGGCCATGCGCTTTCAGAGTACCGATGCCATCATGGCCGTGCTCGACGCGGCCTACGATGCGGGGATCCGCACCTTCATGTGCACGACCCACGACCGCATCTCCGAGATCTGCGAGATCGTGCGCAACAACCCCGACCGCTATCCGGATTTCGTCTTCTATCCCTGCATGCCCTACGCGCACAAATACGCCAATGCGGTGACGGATCTGGGCATGCTGGGCGCGATCACCAACTTCATGCCCGAGGACGGCTTTCTCAGGACGGCGCTCTCGGGCGGCAAGGCGCTTGCCGGGCGCGACATCGAGGGCATCGCCAAGGTGCTGATCGACGCCGAGATGAAGATGTTCCGCGGGCTCAACACGCCGGTCGTCTTCATGCAGAACGTCTTCACCGACCTGCTGCTCGGCATGGGCTATACCCGCGCGCTCAAGGTCTTCCACGACCACGTGAAGGAGAAGTACGGAGCCGAGCCCGCCTTCATCACGATGAACATGCCGATGCTTTTCGAGGCGTTGACGAAGGAGGGGATCGAGAACCCGATCATCTGCTCCAACATCAACAAGATCGGCTTTCGCATGTCGGGCGGACACGAGCGCTATCTCGAGACGCTCAGAACCGGCAAGCTGCGCGCCATCGCCATGTCGGTCTACGCGTCGGGCGCGATCCCGCCCGAAGAGGCGATCGAATGGATTTCCGAACTGCCGAACGTGCAGTCGATCGTCTTCGGTGCGTCGAGCCGTGGCAATATCGTGAACACCCGCGATCTCGTCGAGAAATACATGGGTGCCGTGGGCACATCGCAGGCCGCGCAATGAGCGACACGGCACATTCGACCGAGGCTCCGACCTTCCCCGAGCGGCGGAAGGTGAAGATCCTCAACGCCTATGTCCACGACGTGACGATGGACGAGGTGGTCGAAACACTCGACGAGGGATTGTTGCTGACGCTGCATGTCGACATGATCATGAAGCTTCAGAAGGACCGTGAATTCCACGACATCCTCGATCAGTTCGACGTGATCACCTGCGACAGCCAGATCCTCTATTTTGCGACGAAGTTCCTTGGGACACCGGTGCCCGAGCGGGTGTCGGGTTCGGATTACTTCCCGCGCTTCTACCAACGCCACCGCGACAATCCCGATGTCACGGTGTTCCTGCTGGGCGGAAAGCCGGGGATTCCGGAAGTCGCGGCGAAGAACATCAATGCCAAGGTCGGCCGTGAATTCGTGGTAGGCACCTATGCCCCGC
Organism: Palleronia sp. LCG004; assembly: GCF_032931615.1. Taxonomy (NCBI): domain Bacteria; kingdom Pseudomonadati; phylum Pseudomonadota; class Alphaproteobacteria; order Rhodobacterales; family Roseobacteraceae; genus Palleronia; species Palleronia sp. LCG004. Next base: position 9,553 of record NZ_CP136763.1, on the reverse strand, counting down.
CCTTCAACTTCGACGACGACCCGGCCGAGATCGAACGGATGATCGAGGCCGTGAACGCCTCAGGGGCGACCGTGCTTCTTGTGGGTCTGGGCGGTGGACGGCAGGAAAAGTTCATCATCCGCCATCGTGACCGGTTCGAAAACGTGAAGCTTTATCTGCCTTTAGGCGGCACGATCGATTACGAGGCAGGCACGTTCCGGCGTCCGCCGGGATGGGTGACCGAATGGGGCTTCGAATGGCTCTATCGCCTTGTGAAGGAGCCGCGCCAGCGCTGGCACCGCTACGTCGTGCACGAACCCCCGGTCGTACCGCTTCTCGTGAAGCAGAAGCTCGGCCTCTATCGGAACCCCTTCGCCGGAGATCGATGAACTTTTTCCGGACATAGACAGTTTTTCCGTTGTTGTGGGGAGAATCCCCAATCGTTGCGTTTTTCGAGAAGAGCGGAGACGATGGATCGACAGAATGTGAACAACGCTGCCGGGCGGCGATCCGCTTGGCCAAGTTCCGTCGTAGAAGAGGGAGCTTCCGCTGGCCTGACGAACCTGCGGCACGTTCCGCGCGTCTCGGTTCTCTTGCCAGTCTATAACGCGCAGGCGTACTTGGCAGAGGCCATCGAGAGTATTCTCAGACAGAGCTTCGCCGATTTTGAATTCCTGATCATTGATGACGGCTCGACGGATGGAAGCGTCGAGATCGTTTCGTTGTATGCTGCACGCGATCCCCGGATCCGCTTCGTCGCGCGCGAAAATCGCGGCCTTGTCGCGACGCTGAATGAACTCGCAGAGATGGCGCAGGGCGAATATCTTGCGCGCATGGATGCCGACGATATCAGTTTGTCAGACAGGTTCCTGCATCAAGTCGCGCGCTTGGATGCCGAGCCAGGGTTGAGTGCTCTCGGCACTTGGTGGCTGAATATCGACGAGATGGGGAATCCGATCTATGTGGCGACGCCGCCGCTCGATCATCCGACGGTAGATGCGCTGAACCTTAGCGGGGTCGCGGCTCTCAGCCATCCTTCCGTGATGATGCGCACGGATCGTTTCCGTGAAGTCGGCTGCTATATTGAGACTTACAAAAGCGCGGAAGATGTGGATCTCTGGCTGCGACTGGCAGAACATGGGCGGCTCGCCAATCTCGACGAAGTTCTATTACGCTACCGCATGCTCGAGACAAGTATCAGCGGGACGAGGCGGGATCAACAGAACGACAGCAAGAGGCGTGCCTGCGCCGATGCCCGGATCCGGCGAGGTCTTCCGCAGCAGGACATCGTGACTGACGATTGGCGGCCTGGTAACGACACGCAGTCAAGGACAAAATTTGCGATTTCTTGGGGCTGGCGCGCTTGGAAAGCGGGAAACCAAGCTACGGCACGAAGGTATTTTATCAAAGCTCTCAAAATTTCTCCCCTGTCACGTGATGCTTGGAAGGCATTGATTTTTGGGGCTTTGCGAAAAAGAAGCTATAAAGAAAATTAGAGATGAGGCCCCATTTGCTTTCTTTGTTTCAAGTCCATTCTTCTAGTATGACAGGTCTCAAAAGAGAGAGAAATGTGATATGATGGGTGCATTTGGACATGATTATTCATCTCTTGTCGAAACTCTAGCTCCACTGCGAGGTAAGAACCCAGTTCATATATTTAACCCAGGTAATGCTGGTGATGCGCTTATAGCGGCTAATACCTATAGTTTTTTCGAAGCCATAGGGCTAAAAGTAGAGCATGGATATTATAGACGTAATTATCACGGCCGCCATATAATCTTTGGCGGCGGCGGTAATCTGGTGCCACATTATGTCGAGGCAAAAAGTTTTATTGGGCGGCATAGAGAATCTTTAAAATCGTTTGTTCTTTTGCCTCATTCTGTCAGGGGGCATGAAGATTTCCTCAAGACGCTTGATGACCGCTTCACCTTTTTTGTACGAGAGCAAAAGAGCTACGACCATATCCTTGCTACTGCGCCGAACCTCCGCTTAAGAAAATGCCATGATATGGCATTCTTCGCCGATCCGCGAAGTCTACGGCAATCACCTGTTGCGGGACTCTTGCGCGACCTGCGGGCTCCGCGCAGGCTCAGGTTCGATCTGCACCAGTTCCGCGCATGGAAGCAGGCGCTCGACGACCGGATCGGACAGCTCGGGACCTATCCGCCCCACGGCGCGATCCTCAACGCGTTCCGGCATGATGTCGAAAGTACCGGCGGCCCGGTGCCTGAGGGAAACATCGATATTTCGGAGCTCTTCATGCATATGCGTGATCACGGGCCCTTCATGTCGCGACAGATCGTCGATGCCATGGTGGATCTCGTCTCGCGCTATGAGACGATCCGGACGGATCGCCTGCACGTGACCGTGCTTGCGGCGCTGATGGGCAAGGATGTCGAGATGCGCGACAACTCCTATGGCAAGCTCGGCGCGATCCATGCGACCTCGATAAGGGATTTCGGTTTCGACAACGTCCGTTTCGCGGATCCCTGATTGTCCAAGGAAGACCCACCTCGTAGATCAGAAGCCTGATCTTTCTTCCGGCTCGGGGCCGAGTACACGGTCGTTGATCTTTCCTGGCACCTCTCTACCGCCGATCTTGTCGGGTCCGCGTGTCGGCGATGCGAACGACATTATGTACATGTGGAACGTGTCGTGCAATTTCGATCGATGACGAAGTTGGAGGAGATCACGGTCGAAGCCTTCGTCATCCTGTCGGAGGATGATAAGCGTCATCCGCTCGAACTGCCGATACTCGAGGAGAGAGTGGCAAAGATCGCGTCCGACGCATCTGTCTATGTCGTATCCGAAACCGACCGGACGAACGGCCATGGTGCGACCTGCAACTCATCCTATTATGCCGAGCCGCTCGAAGAATTTCTTGGGCAACTTCCGAACGCCCCGTAACAAGAGGCGCTACGAAAGATCGGGGGCCAGTCGGCCCCCGATCTTGCAATTCAGGTGTCGTTGTCCTGATCGGGCAGATAGCGCGGCACGAGAGGCAGGAGCGCTTCGGTCGCGTCGTTCAGGCGTCGTTCGGCATCCTGGGGCGTCTCGTTCTCGAGGATCGGTGTCGTCAGACGCACGAGGCCGGTATCGGTGCGGCCCGTGAAAGTCCGGTCCCAAAGCGTGTAGAGCGCGGCCGAGAAATCGTCGGTCAGCATCCGGCCCTGCTGCTCGAACCAGTAATAGACCATCATCCGGCTCTCGCCCTGCTGGATGATCGCGCGGTTGAGCTCGACGGGACGTGCCGCACCGATCTCGTTCGAGATGTCGGTCTGTTCCAGCCAGGCGATCTCCCAGCCTGCGCCGGGCAGGCATACTTCGGGCGAATGGCTGCCGCCGTCGTCCTGATTGGCGTACCAGGTCATGAAGAGGCCGACCTGAGCCGCGGCACCCGCGTTCGAGAGGTTGATAGAGTGGTAGTCGTCGGCCGCGAGGATCGTGGCAACGCTATCCTCAAGCCGTTGGGCGGGGCCGACCTGCTGCCAGTCGCCGACACGCTGCGGGAAGGTCGCGAAGCTTTCGCGCTCGGGGATGACGGCCTGCCGCTCGGGCGTCGCGACGGCGACGAACGCGCCCACCAGGAACACGATAGCGGCGGTGATGAGGGCGGGGGAGGGGCGCACCAGCGCAATGCGCTTGGCCTGCGTGCCGAGCCCGTCGTAATCGAGGTCGAGCGCCTCGGTGAGCGACATCTTGACGGGTTGCAGGAACAACATCAGCCGCGCCAGGCAGAAGAGCAGGATGACGCAGGAAACGAAGATCACCCAGCCTTCGAAGAAATGGCTGAACCCCTCGACCCAGTCGAGCCCGTAACGGTCGACGATGACGCCGGAGATCGCGATCCGGACCGAGTTCATCAAGACCGTGATCGGCGCGGCCGAAATCAGCAGCACGGCTTTGTGCCACATCGGCCCGCGATAGAGTACCGCGAAGATGTAGGAGAAGCTCAGAATCGGAAAGAGGTATCGTAGCCCCGAACAGGCCTCGGCCACGTGGAGCTTGTAGACGCCCAGATCGATGATGTTGCCTTCGAGGAAGACGGGCACCGACAGCAGCTTCAGGAACCACACCCCGAGTTCGGACGAGATCATCTGCAGCGAAGTCGAGAGCCCGTAATAGAGCACGCCCGGCAGCGGCAGCATGTAGACGAGATGCAGGACCGATGGCCAGAAGAGCCATCCGGTCCGTGCCCCGAAGCTGATGAGCAGGAGCCCCCCCACCCAGACGATCGTCGCATAGGCCACGATGTCGGGAATGTTGGCGAGCCGCCCGAGGCCGCCCATGAACAGCGCCAGGAAGATCACCGCCACGCCGGGCCAGCGATCTGTCTTGGGCCCGGGGTCGACGGGGACCTCCTTGAGGTGGCGCAGGAACAGGAAGCCCGACAGGATCGGAATCAGGGGGCCGTGACTGTATTCAGGCAATTGCCAGGCGCGTCCGAGCTCCTGCAGGCCGGGCAGGAAGAAGATCGTGGCTGCCGCCGTGGCAAGCGCGAGCCAGATCAGGCCAGGATGCAGAAGATTGTATTTCTGCGTCCCGCGGGACAGCTCTGCGAATGACATGGGCTAAAACCTTCGTTCTTCGTTGATACGCGTTACGATACATCGTTACCGGGCTGTACTCGGAACCGAAATTTTCCCGACCCGTTCCCCGCCCAGGCTTCTGCCGGGCGTCGCGGACCGTTCCCGGGCGGTCCGCAGTCTATCGCGTAAGGGTTTTGCATCTTCGGATCGAACCGGGCAATCCTTTTGATCGCAAGCCGTGTCACAATCTCGCCAGATCGATCGAATTGTTCGCAATTTACGTGTTCTTTGCGAAATTCCGATGGAATTGTTGCCAGTACGCATGGCCTGCAGTAGCGCATGGCACGAATCCGGCCGGCCTCGGGCGGATTCACGATCCGCCCGACACCTTCGCATCGGGGCGGCTCGCTGCTTTACGAATGGAAGGCGATTTGTCCATGTTCTCCCGATCCCGAACGGTTGCGCCGGCGCAAGAGGCCGTCCCGTCGGTCCGACGCCCCGAGCGGAAGCTCTGGACGGTCGCGGCATTCTTCTTCGACTCTACCGGATCGTCATGGCTCGACGATCTGATCGAGGACAATGAGATCGTCTTCCGCAAGGTAATGCCGCTGCGCAAGAGCCGCAGCTGGCATCGCAAGAGAAGCAGGCTGGACAGCCTGAAGGTCTGGGCGGGGCATCTCGGTCAGGCGGCGCGTGCGCTCTCGTACCGGCCCGAAGGCGTGGTGACCGTGTTTCCTCAAATCGCCATGTGCGCGGGTCTTCTGAAGCGGCTTGGGCCCGTCAGGCCGTACATCGTCGCCTACACTTTCAATCTCGGTTCCCTTTCTTCAGGACGCCGCCAGCAGGTCGCGCGCTTCATCGCCCCGGCCATCGATCTCTTCGTCGTGCATTCGCCCACCGAGGTCGCTCCATACGCCGCTTATTTTGGCTTGCCCGAAAGCCGGTTCCGCTTTGTGCCGCTTCAGCGCGGCGCGCCGGGCATCGTGCGCGAGGAAGAGGCGGACGCACCCTTCATCTTGGCGATGGGTTCGGCCCATCGCGATTACGAGACGCTGATCGCTGCAGTAGACCGGCTGGGGATTCCCACGATCATCGTGACCCGTGCAGATGCGGCCGCGGCGCTGCCTCGAAGCCCGCACGTCACGCTGAAATCGGATCTGAGCCAGGAAGAATGCCTTGCGCTTCTGGCGCGCGCACGGATTTCGGTCACGCCGGTCGGCAATCTCGAGACCGCTTCGGGACAGATCACCTTCGTCAACGCCATGCGCCTCGGCGTGCCGGTTGTCGCCACGCGCTGCCCCGGAACCGAAGGTTACGTAGAGGATGGCGAGACGGGCTTGCTGGTGCCTCCTTTCGATTCCGACGCAATGGCGGACGCGATCGCGGCTCTCTGGAACGATCGCGATCGGCGCGACGGCCTGTCGAAGCAGGCGCGCGAGACGGCGGACCGTCGGTTTTCCGACGCGGCCGCGGCGGAGATGTTGCACGAGCTCGTCAATCAGGTTCGCGGAAGGGGCCGTGCGAATGCCTGAACGCCGTGACGATCGGTCTCGTGATACGAGACGCCCTTAAATTCCCATTCCATGGATGCCAGCATGACCGAGATGCAAAATCGGGATTATCTTCTGATCTCGCCCTGCCGCGACGAGGCGGAATACATGCGCCGCACGCTCGACAGCGTGGTGGCTCAGACCGTGACGCCTGCCCTCTGGATCGTGGTCGATGACGGATCGACCGACGCCACGCCGGAGATCCTCGCAGAATATGCCGCCAGACATGACTGGATCCGCGTGGTCCAGAAGCCCGATCGCGGCGGGCGTGCCGTAGGCCCCGGCGTGATCGAGGCCTTCTATCACGGGCTCGACACTGTCGACCTCGCGGACTTTCCCTATCTCTGCAAGCTCGATCTCGATCTTGATCTGCCGTCCGATTACTTCGAGACGCTGATCGCGCGGATGGAGCAAACCCCGCGGCTCGGCAGTGCCTCGGGGCGGTCGTGCTATCGCACCGCGGCTGGCGAGCTCGTCTCCGAAGGCCACGGTACCGAGATGTCCGAGGGTATGACCAAGTTCTACCGACGTGAATGCTTCCGTCAGATCGGCGGCTTCGTGCGAGAGGTTATGTGGGACGGGATCGACTGCCACACCGCGCGCAGGATGGGATGGATCGTGCGCAGCTACGACGATCTGAAATTCGAACATCTGCGCCCCATGGGGTCGAGCCAGAAGGGCATCTATACGGGACGTCGCCGCCACGGGGCGGGGCAGTACTACATGGGATCCGACCCCCTCTACTTCACGGCGACGGCAATCCGGAAGATGGCCCGGAAGCCCTATGTCATGGGCGGTCTCGCGACTTTGCAGGGCTATTTCGGAGCCTGGATGCGCGGCGCGCCACGCCATGAAGATGCCGAATTGCGACGTTTCATCCGCAGCTACCAGCGCAATGCGCTCCTTCGGGGCAAGTCCCGCACGATCGCCCGCATCGAGGCGGAACGCGAAGCCGGGTGGCGTGATGCCTGAGTGCGCGTATCGTTCCGTTCCGGCCGGATTCCGCACGATCGCGCTGGTCCTCTGATGTCGCGGGTCGGCGTCATCGTCCCGGTTCGCAACGGGGCCGGAACCCTTTCGGAAGCGCTCGCATCCGCGTTGGCACATGACAGTGTCGCGGAGGTCATTGTCGTGGACGACGGTTCGACAGACGGTTCGGACGAGATCGCGCGCAGGATGGGAGACGACCGTATCAGGATCGTTCCGGGGCCGTGCAGTGGAATATCCGATGCCTTCAATGCCGGTCTCGATGCAGCGCATGCGCCCTATATCGTCAGATGCGATGCCGATGACCGGATCGCCTCCGAAGGCCTTTCCGACAGATGCGACTGGCTCGACACGCATCGCGACTACGTCGCGGTCTCGGGGGGCTTCGCAGCGATGACGGCGCGGGGGCGGCACCTCGTGGACCTAGCCGACGAAGGGGAACCCCGGGAGGCGACGGACGCACTTCGCGAGGGCCATACGCTTACCCATTTCGGAACATGGCTGACGCGCCGAGAGACTCTCGTTGCGGTCGGAGGCGCGCGATCCTGGTTCGTTACGGCCGAAGATATCGACCTGCAGCTTCGATTGGCGGGGCAGGGGCGGGTCTGGCACGATCCGCGCGTGACCTATTTCTATCGCTTGCACGGAGGATCGATCACCCATACGCAAGCGACGCCCGAACGCGCGTTTTACGAGACGACGGCAAGACGTCTGGCATCCCAGCGCAGAATGGGCGAGACGGACGATCTCGAGGCAGGCCACCCTCCGGCATTCGATCCCCGGCTTGCGAAGGCGGAGGGGGCGATGTCCGCGACCGGTCATGTGGCAAGCCTTCTGGGCGGGCGGGCCTGGCGATCGCTGAGGGAGGGCCGTAAGGACCTGGCGCTGCGGTACATGCTCCGCTCCGTCCGGATCGATCCGCTCTCTGTGCCCAGATGGCAGGGTCTGATGAAAATGCTGCTCGCGCGCAGAAAGTGAAAGCCGACATGTTTCCCATCCTTCAGGAACGCAGGACCCGATGACATCCATCAGAACCCTGGCCACTAGCTTTACCGATCAGTTCCGAGGCGATCGGCTCCGCTCACGCTCCATGCGGGGAACGGTCATCCTGACGGGGGCTTTCGGGGTGGCGAAGATCCTGCAGCTCGGATCGAACCTGATCCTTACGCGTATCCTTTTCCCCGAGGCGTTCGGCCTTATGGTGCTCGTCACCGTCTTCATCGGTGCGCTGCAACTTATCAGCGACGTGGGTGTCCAGCCCTCGGTCGTCCGGTCGCATCGCGGGGAGGATCCGGATTTCCTGGCGACGGCCTGGACTCTCATGGTCTTCAGGGGGGCCTGGATCACGGGTCTCGCGTGGTGTCTCGCTTGGCCCTATGCGCTTCTTTACGACCAGCCTCTGCTCTTCCCGCTGATCTGCGTCGCATCGCTTTCTTCTTTCGTTTCCGGATTCAAGTCGGTCGAGATCATGGTACGGTCGCGTAACATTGCCCTTGGACGGGTCGTGACGCTCGATCTTTTGTCGCAGGCTATTTCGATCGCATGCACCGTCCTTCTGGCATGGTGGATACAATCCGTCTGGGGCCTTGCGATCGGCACCGTCTGTGGCGCACTTGCGAATACCCTGCTTAGCCATGTTCTCCTGCCATCACCCAACAACCGTTTCCGGTGGGATCGCAGCACGATCTCGGAGATTCTCGTCTTCGGCAGGTGGATCCTGTTGGGTACCTTTTTCACTTACATGAGCGGGAAGGGTCTCAAGGCGATCAACGGCTATCTCGTTGATCTTGATGTTCTTTCCTTCTTGCACATTGCTAGTCTTTTCGGGTGGATGCTGGGCGACCTTACAAACAAGATCCTCGGCAGCGTCGGCTACCCGGTTCTCTCCCGTACGTATCGGGAGTCTCCCGACCGGCTGAGAGAGGTCCTTTCGAAACTCCGGCTGATCCAGACTTCCGTGACGACGCCTGCCTTCATCCTTATGTCTCTCGCGGCCCAGCCGCTCATCAACCTTCTTTATGACGCGAGGTATTACCCCGCGGGAGCCTTTCTCTCGCTCATGGCGCTGAATGGCGCGATTGGCGTGCTCCCGATGCTTTATCAGAATGCCATGCTTTCGACCGGCAATAGTCGCGTGCATGCCTATGTTATGGCAGTATCGAGTGCTTTGAAGATCTCGGCGACATTCGTCGGGTTCTACCTCGGCGGCCCGATCGGAATGATTGCCGCCTTGGGCGTCGCAGAAACGACAACCTTTCTCTTGTCTCGTTATCTTTGGAACCGGAGCAAACCACTTGCCCTAGATTTGGATGTTATCAATCTCGCCGTCATCGCGGTTGTCTATGCCTATACACTGAGTGTCGTGAACTGGAGCTTCTGATTCACAATCGTGAGGCTCGTGTTTGCCTTCCAGTGCCGCACAAAGTTCTCTTTATGTGCTTTACGACCCCGAGAACGGAACTGCTGAAGCGGGAGTTTTCCACTAAGCTTTTCCTTTTGAATAGGATC